>JACPAP010000231.1 GCA_016180765.1 Gemmatimonadota bacterium | reverse complement strand
ACCGTGCTTCGCGACGTGCAGCCGGACGAGGTGTACAACCTGGCGGCCCAGAGCTTCGTTCCCACCAGCTGGACCCAGCCGGTGCTCACGGGAGAGTTCACCGCCCTCGGCGTCACCCGCATTCTGGAGGCGCTCCGACTGGCCCATCCGGGGGCGCGGTTCTATCAGGCCAGCTCGTCCGAGATGTTCGGCAAAGCGCAACGCGTGCCGCAGGACGAAGCCACGCCGTTCTACCCGCGCTCGCCCTATGGCGTGGCCAAGGTGTACGGACACTGGATCACCGTGAACTACCGAGAGTCCTACCAGCTGTATGCCGTGAGCGGGATCCTGTTCAACCACGAGTCGCCGCGCCGCGGTCTCGAGTTCGTCACCCGCCGGGTGTCCGACGGCGTCGCCCGCATCAAGCTGGGGCTGGCCCACGAGCTCAGGCTCGGAAACCTGGATGCGCGGCGCGACTGGGGATTCGCCGGCGACTACGTGCGCGCCATGTGGCTGATGCTTCAGCAGCCCGAGCCGGACGACTACGTCA
Source organism: Gemmatimonadota bacterium (assembly GCA_016180765.1). Classification (GTDB taxonomy): domain Bacteria; phylum Gemmatimonadota; class Gemmatimonadetes; order Gemmatimonadales; family GWC2-71-9; genus JACPAP01. The sequence continues at coordinate 18,399 of JACPAP010000231.1, read as the reverse complement.
TCGGCACCGGACGCACCCATTCGGTACGGGAGTTGGCGGATCTCGCGTTCCGGCACGTCGGGTTGGACTGGCAGAAGTACGTGAAGGTGGACCCTGGGCTGGTTCGCCCGGCGGAAGTCGATGTGCTCCAGGCCGACCCCAGCAAAGCCAAGCGTATCCTGGGCTGGACGCCCGACGTCTCCTTCGAACAACTGGTGGTGATGATGGTTGAGGCCGACCTCCAGCGGCTCTCCAACCGGCGTTGACCCCGTTCCAACCGTGGTCCCTAGGCACGAGGGCGTCGTGAGCCGGCAAGGGTTGGAACGGGGTTGAAGGTCCTGGTCACGGGGGCGGATGGCTTCGTGGGATCCTGGTTGGTCCCGCGGCTCCGCCAGGAGGGACACGCGGTCGTGGCCGCCCTGCGCCCGACGACGGCGACTCCCGGGGCCGGGGGACTGGAGCCCGGCGTGCCGACGCTGCCCTTGGAACTGGGCGACCCAGACTCCATCCGCGCCGCGGTGGCCACGGCGCCGGACGCGGTGATTCACCTGGCGGCGGTGGCGTCCGGGACGGACGCGCGGCGCGATCCGGCGTCTGCGTGGCAGGTGAACGCGGTGGGCACCGCGGCTTTGGCGGAGGAGCTGGGCCGCGGGGTGAGCGAGCGGCGGGGCAACCCGCTGCTCCTGGTGGCCTCCACGGCGGAAGTGTACGGTCCGGGGACCAACACGCCGCGGGTGGAGACCGACCCCACTCGGCCGGTCTCGGCGTACGCCGCCTCCCCGCGGGTGGAGACCGACCCCACTCGGCCGGTCTCGGCGTACGCCGCCTCCAAGCTGGCCGCCGAGATCGCCGCGCTGGAGGTGCATCGGCGCACCGGGCTGCGCGTGATCGTGGCGCGGGCCTTCGCGCACACGGGCCGGGGCCAGAACCAGCGCTTCGTGATTCCGGCCCTGGCCCGGCGCTTGGCTCTAGCCAAGCGCGCGCGGGCCCCCGCCATCAAGGTCGGGAACCTCGACCCGGTGCGCGAATTCATGCACGTTTCGGACGTGGTGGACGCGTACTGCCGGTTGCTCTCGGGTGGACGCCCCGGGGAGATCTATAACGTGGCGGGCGGGGGAGGGATCGCGCTCAGCGACCTGCTCGATCGTCTCATGGAGATCGTGGGCCACCGGGTGATCCCGGAGGCGGATCCCGAGCTGGTGCGCCCCGCCGACATCCCGTATCTGGTGGGGGACGCCGCCAAGCTCCGGGCGGCCACGGGGTGGTCGCCCCGGGTGCCGCTGGAGGACGTGTTGGCCGAGGTGGTGGATGCCCAAGCGAACTGATCTCAAGACCATCCTCATCATCGGCTCGGGGCCCATCGTCATTGGCCAGGCCGCCGAGTTCGACTACTCGGGGACCCAGGCGGTCAAAGCGCTCCGGGAGGAGGGCTATCGCGTCGTGCTGGTCAACTCGAATCCGGCGACCATCATGACGGACCCCGAGCTGGCCGATCGCACCTACATCGAGCCGGTGACGGCCGAATGGGTGGCCCGGGTGATCGAACGGGAACGTCCGGATGCGCTGCTCCCTACCATGGGCGGCCAGACCGCCTTGAACGTGGCCATGGCGTTGGCGGAGGACGGCACGCTCGCCAAGTACGGTGTCGAGCTGATCGGGGCGGACCAGCGCGCCATCCGCATGGCGGAGGACCGGAGGGAATTCGGCCTGGCGATGCACCGCATTGGCCTGCGCGTGCCGCAGGGAATGGTCGTCGGGTCCCCGGACCAGGCGCTCGCGGCGATCGAGGCGATCGGCTACCCCGCGATCATCCGCCCGTCGTTCACGCTGGGAGGGACCGGCGGCGGGGTCGCGTACAACCGCGCCGAGTACGAGGAGCGGATCGCTCGCGCGCTGGATCTGTCGCCGGTGCACGCGGCGCTGGTGGAGCAGTCGGTCCTGGGCTGGAAGGAGTTCGAGCTGGAGGTGATGCGGGACTGCCGCGACAACGTGGTGGTGATCTGCTCCATCGAGAACTTCGATCCCATGGGCGTGCACACGGGCGACTCGATCACGGTGGCTCCCGCCATGACGCTCACCGACCGCGAGTACCAGGTCATGCGGGACGCCGCCATCGGGATCATCCGCGAGGTGGGCGTCGCCGCCGGCGGCTGCAACATCCAGTTCGCGGTGAACCCCACCAACGGCGAAATGCTGGTGATCGAGATGAACCCCCGGGTCTCGCGCTCGTCGGCCCTGGCGTCCAAGGCCACGGGATTCCCCATCGCGCGGATCGGCGCCAAGCTGGCGGTGGGCTACACGCTGGACGAGCTGCCCAACGACATCACCAAGACCACGCCGGCCTCGTTCGAGCCGGTGCTGGACTACGTGGTGGTCAAGTTCCCCCGCTTCGCGTTCGAGAAGTTCCCCCTGGCGGACGTGACCCTCACGATCCAGATGAAGTCGGTGGGTGAGTCCATGGCCATCGGCCGGACGTTCAAGGAGGCGTTCCAGAAGGGGATCCGCGCGCTCGAGATCGATCGCCTGGGCTGGGTGACCGGGGCCACCCTGAAGGACGACCGGCTGGAGGGGGAGGACGCCGCCAGCCTCAAGGCGGCGCTGCGCACGCCCACGCCGGAGCGGATCTTCCAGATCAAACGCGCCATGCTGGCGGGGCTGGACGTGAGCGAGATCGCGGAATGCACGGCCATCGACCCGTGGTTCCTGAGCCAGCTGGCCGAGCTGGTCGCCGCCGAACGCGAGTTCGCCGCGGCCCCCGCGCCGGACGCGGCGGCCGTGCGAAGCATGAAACGGCTGGGCTTCTCCGACCGGCAGCTGGCCGACCTCCGGGGCATGGGCGAAGACGAGTTCCGGCGCCAGCGCTGGGCCCTGGATGTTCATCCCAGCTACAAAATGGTGGACACCTGCGCCGGGGAGTTTCCGTCGAGCACCCCGTATCTCTACTCGTCCTACGACGACGAGAACGAGTCCGAGCCGCTGGGTGAGCAGGGGATCGTGATCCTGGGGAGCGGGCCCAATCGGATCGGGCAGGGCGTGGAGTTCGACTACTGCTGCGTCCGGGCGGGTCTGGCGTTCCGCGAGATGGGCTACCGGACCATCATGATCAACTGCAATCCGGAAACGGTCTCGACCGACTTCGACATTTCCGACAAGCTCTACTTCGAGCCCCTCACGGTGGAGGACGTGCTCGAAATCGTCCGGCTGGAGCGCCCCAGGGGGGTCGTGGTCCAGCTGGGCGGGCAGACCCCGCTCAAGATGGCCAAGGCGCTGGAGGCGGCCGGCGTCCCCATCCTGGGGACCAGCCCGGAGGCCATCGACATCGCGGAGGATCGGCGCCGCTTCGAGGAGCTGACCCGCTCGCTCGGCGTGGCCCAGCCGGCCAACGGGACCGCCATGAGCGAGGACCAGGCGGTGGCGGTGGCGAGCCGGATCGGGTACCCGGTGCTGGTCCGGCCGTCCTACGTGCTGGGCGGCCGCGCCATGGAGATCGTGTACGACGAGCCGTCGCTCCGTACCTACTTCGAGACGGCCGCGCGGGTCTCGCCCCAGCACCCGGTGCTGATCGACCGGTTCCTGGAGGACGCCTTCGAGGCGGACGTGGACGCCCTCTGCGACGGCCGCCGGTGCGTGATCGGGGGCGTGATGCAACACATCGAGGACGCCGGGATTCACTCCGGGGATTCGGCCTGTGTGCTGCCGCCCTACCTGATTCGCGAAACCGAGGTGGCCCGGATGCGCGAGCACACCCGCCAGTTCGCCCTGTCGCTCGGCGTGGTGGGCCTCATCAACGTGCAATACGGCATCAAGGACGGCGTGGTCTACGTGCTCGAAGTGAATCCGCGCGGGTCGCGGACCGTGCCGTTCGTGAGCAAGGCGACCGGTGTACCGCTGGCCAAGCTGGCGGCCGCCGTCATGATCGGGAAGTCGCTGGACGAGCTGGCGGTGCCGGACGAGGTCGCGATGCCGTACGTCGCCGTCAAGGAGGCGGTGTTCCCCTTCGCCAAGCTCCCCAACGTGGACACCCTGCTGGGGCCGGAGATGCGGTCCACCGGTGAGGTGATGGGGATCGCCGACTCGTTCGGCATGGCCTTCGCCAAAGCGCAGGTGGGTGCGGACGGCGCGCTGCCGCTCGACGGCGGGATCTTGGTGACCGTGAACGACCACGACAAGCCCACCGTCACACCCATCGTGCGCCGGTTCCACGAAATGGGGTTCCGAATCCTGGCCACCGACGGGACCGCCCGCTACTTGAACGCACGAGGCATTCCCGCCGAGCGGGTCCTCAAGGTCCACGAGGGCCGCCCCAACCCCGCGGATCTCATCGTCTCCGGCGAGGTCCAGCTCCTCATCAACACCCCGCTGGGCAAGCTGACTCAGCGGGACGACTACTTCATCCGCCGTACGGCGCTGCAACACCGGGTCCCCTACACCACCACCATGTCGGCGGCGAGCGCGGCCTGCGACGCGGTGCTGGCGTTGCGGAGCCGCCGCGGCACGGTGCGCTGCCTCCAGGAGTGGTACCAGTCGGCGCCGGGGTCTCGCGCCGCGCCGGGAGAGCGCCGCACGGGAGCGGAGAGTGAGGTTGGCCAAGGAGCGTTGCGGCCGTGACCGATTACTTCGTGCACCAGAGCTCGTACGTGGACGACGGTGCCAGGATCGGCCGGGGCACCAAGATCTGGCACTTCTGCCACGTCATGCCGGGCGCCGAGATCGGCGAGCGGTGCAGTCTGGGTCAAAACGTGGTGGTCATGCCGGGGACCCGGATCGGCAACAACGTGAAGATCCAGAACAACGTCTCGATCTACCAGGGCGTGGTGCTGGAGGACGACGTCTTCTGCGGGCCGTCGTGCGTGTTCACCAACGTCCTCAATCCCCGAAGCCAGGTGTCCCGCAAGCAGGAGTACCGCCAGACGCTGGTGAAGCGAGGCAGCTCCATCGGCGCCAACGCCACCATCGTGTGTGGGGTGACGCTGGGCGAGTACGCGTTCATCGGCGCCTGTGCGGTGGTCACCTCGGACGTGCCGGCCTACGCGCTCATGGTCGGGGTGCCGGCCCGGCGCGTGGGGTGGATGTGCCAGTGCGGCGAGCGGCTCCACGTGGCGGAGGCCCAGGCGCGCTGCGAGCGCTGTGGCTCGACGTATCAGGAGCGCGAGGGCCTGCTGCGCCCGAGTCCCGTTCCAAGCTGATCCGTCACCCAGTTCGCAGCAATCGGCGGCGGGCGGAGAGCTTGGAACGGGACGAGTTGACCCACTCGCCGGGGCTGGCTAAGCTTCTCCGTTTCTTGGACTTGGAGCGTTTGTGGCCGTCCCGTTGCTGGACCTTCGGGCCCAGTTCGACGCCATTCGTGATGAGGTCATACCGTCCCTCCTGGCCGTGGTGGAGCGGCAGCAGTTCATCATGGGGGACGAGGTGGGCAGGCTGGAGCAGGCGGTGGCGGCGCTGTGCCACGCGCGCCACGGCATCGCCTGTGCCAGCGGCACCGATGCCCTGTGGCTGTCGCTCAAGGTGCTCGACCTTCGCCCCGGCGACGAGGTCGTCACCAGCCCGTTCACGTTCTTCGCCACGGCCGGTGCCATCTGGAACGCGGGCGGCACGCCGGTGTTCGTGGACATCGACCCCGCCACGTTCAACCTCGATCCCGAACCGGTCGAAGCGGCCCTCACCTCCCGCACCCGGGCCATCGTTCCGGTGCACCTGTACGGCCAGATGGCGCCCATGGACCGGTTGCTGGCGCTGGCGGAAGGACACGGCCTGGCGGTCATCGAGGACGCGGCGCAGGCGATCGGCGCCCGCCGGCGGGTTGGCGGCGCCTGGCGCATGGCCGGTGAGCTGGGGACGACCGGCGCCTTCTCGTTTTTCCCCAGCAAGAATCTTGGGGCGTGGGGGGACGGCGGGATGATCGTGACCCAGGATGCCGCGCGGGCGGAGCGGCTGCGGAAGCTGCGCACCCACGGCGGTGCCAAGCAGTACCACCATGAGGAGGTCGGCACCAACAGCCGGCTCGATACCCTGCAGGCCGCCGTGTTGCTCGCCAAGCTGCCGCATCTGGCCGCGTGGAGCGAGGGCCGTCGCCGGCGGGCCGCTCGCTATGATGAGGCGCTGGCCGGTGTAGACGGGGTTCGGGCGCCTATGGTGGACCCCGAGAACGAGCCCATCTACCACCAGTACACGGTCCGGGCCCAACGGCGGGACGCCCTCAAGGCGCACCTGGCGAAGCTGGGCATCGGGTGTGCCGTGTACTACCCGACGCCGCTCCATCTCCAGCCGTGCTTCCACGACCTGGGATACCGCCAGGGGCAGTTCCCCCAGGCGGAGTGCGCGGCCCGCGAGGTGTTGTCGCTGCCGGTGTATCCGGAACTCTCGGACCCGCTCCAGGACCAGGTGGTGGATGCCGTCCGGAGCTTCTACGCGTGAGCCGGCTCAAGGTGGCGGTCCTGGGGGCGGGCGCCTGGGGCCGGAATCACGTGCGCACGCTGGCCGCGCTGAGCGGGTCGCAGCTGGTAGCGGTGTGTGATCTGAGCCCGACCCGCCGGGAGGACCTGAAGCGGCAGTATCCGGGCGTGCTGGTGACCGACAATCTGGAAGCGGCCCTGCGCGAGGCGGAGGCGGTGGTGATCGCCACCTCGGCGGGGAGCCATGCGGAGTTGTGCCGGGTGGCGATCGAGCGGCGGTTGCCGGTCCTGGTGGAGAAGCCGTTTACGCTGTCGGTGGCGGACGCGGAGGAGATCGCGGCGCGGGCCGAAGCGCTGAGCGTTCCGGTCGTGGTCGGTCATTTGCTGTTGTTTCATCCGGCCGTCGAGCGGCTGCGCGCCATGCTGGCCGGGGGCGAGCTGGGTCGGTTGTACTACCTCTACGGGCAGCGGGTCAATCTGGGACAGGTGCGGCCGGACGAGAACGCGCTCTGGAGCTTCGGGCCCCATGACGTCTCGGTCGCGTTGCACCTGGTGGACGCGCCGCCTGTGCGGGTGGCGGCGCAGGGGCACAGCTACCTGCAACCGGGGATCGAGGACGTGGTGTTCCTGACCATGGAGTTCGAGTCGGGCGTCATGGCCCATGTGCAGATGTCCTGGTTGGACCCGCACAAGGAGCGGCGCCTCACCGTGGTGGGCTCGCAGCGCATGGTGGTCTTCGACGACATGCAGCCGCGAGAGAAGCTCAAGGTCTACGACAAGGGCGTGGACCGGCCGCCCGACTACGCCTCCTACGGTGAGAGCCTGTCGATCCGCGAGGGAGACATCTTCCTCCCGCGGATTCCCAACGTCGAGCCGTTGACGGCGGAACTGAAGCACTTCCTGGCCGTCGCCCGCGGGGAACAGCCGCCGCGGTCCGGCCCGGAGAACGGCGTCGAGGTGGTGCGCGTCCTGGCCGCCGCCACGCAGTCGCTGGCCGAGGGCGGCCGGCCGGTCTCCCTCCACGCCGCGAAGGCGGTGTGACGATGAGTGTCGAGCGAGACCTGATCGCCAAGGCGGAGGCTCGGACCGCCGTCTTCGGCGTGATTGGGCTGGGCTACGTGGGGTTGCCGTTGGCGGTCGAGCTGGCAGCCGCGGGATACCGGGTGATCGGGTACGACGTCAACCGCCGGGTGGTGGACGGCGTCAACGCCGGCCGCTCGCATATTCTCGACGTGTCCTCGGAACGGCTCGCCCCGCTGGTGCAGGCTGGGCGCCTCGCGGTCACGGACGAGGCGAAGCGCCTGGTGGAGGCGGACGCGGTCTCCATCTGCGTCCCCACGCCGCTCTCCAAGACCAAGGACCCGGACATTTCGTACGTGATGGCCGCGGCGCAGGCGTTGCACGGCGTGGTGCGCGCCGGGCAGGTCGTGATCCTGGAAAGCACGACCTACCCGGGTACCACCCGGGAGTTGTTCTTGCCGGTGTTCGAGAATGCGGATCTCAAGGTCGGCGTGGACGGCTTCCTCGCCTTCAGTCCGGAACGAGTGGACCCGGGAAACCCCACCTGGCACACCCGGAACACGCCCAAGGTGCTGGGGGGCGTGACGGCGGCGTGCTTGCGAGTGGTCCTGGCGTTGTACACGCCCGTGTTCGACCGGCTGGTCCCGGTGTCGTCGCCGGAGGCCGCCGAGCTGACCAAGCTGCTGGAGAACACCTTCCGCAGCGTGAACATCGGGTTGGTCAACGAGATGGCGATCGTCTGTGACAAGCTGGGGGTGGACGTGTGGGAGGTCATCGAGGCGGCGGCGACCAAGCCGTTCGGGTTCATGAAGTTCACGCCCGGCCCGGGCCTGGGCGGTCACGTGGCGTACAAGAAGGACAGCGACGATCTGCGGGAGAGCCCGGCGCTGGATGTGATTCGGCTGCTGCTGGCCCAGGGCGCCGACGTCGGCTATCACGATCCCCACGTGCCCGAGTTCAGCGAGGATGCCCGCACCCTCCGATCGGTCCCGTTGAGCCCCGAGGCGGTGCGTTCGGCCGACTGCGTCGTGGTGGTCACCGACCACTCCGGGGTGGACTACCGGATGCTGTGTCGTGAAGCCCGCGCCATCGTGGATACGCGTCACGTGCTGAGCGAGTACACCCGGGCGTGAAGGTCGCCGTGGTCGGGACCGGGTACGTGGGCCTGGTGGTCGGGGCCTGCCTGGCGGAGACCGGCAACGACGTGGTCTGCGCCGACGTGAGCGAGGCGAAGATCGCGCAGCTCAAGCGGAACCAGATCCCGATCTACGAGCCCGGGCTGGAACCCCTGGTGGTCCGCAACCAGGCCGAGGGCCGCCTGCGCTTCACCACCGAGGTGGGCGCCGCGGTCGAGGCCGCCGAGGTGATCTTCATCGCCGTGGGCACGCCGCCGGGCGAAGACGGATCGGCCGACCTGCAGCACGTGCTGGACGTGGCCCACACCATCGGCCGGCACCTGACGGGACCGAAAGTGATCATCACCAAGAGCACGGTGCCGGTGGGCACGGCGGCCAAGGTCCGCGACGCGATCGCGCAGCACACCTCCCAGCGGTTCCACGTTTGCTCCAACCCCGAGTTCCTCAAGGAGGGCGCCGCGGTCGAGGATTTCATGAAGCCGGACCGCGTGGTCATTGGGGTGGACTCGGACGACGCGGCCCGGATCCTGGCGGAGCTGTACGCGCCCTTCGTTCGTACCGGCAACCCCCTGATGTTCATGGACATCGCGTCGGCCGAGCTCACCAAGTACGCTGCCAACGCCATGCTCGCCACCCGGATCTCGTTCATGAACCAGGTCGCCGAGCTGTGCGAGCGGGTCGGCGCCGATGTGACGCTGGTGCGCAAGGGCATAGGCAGCGATCGGCGGATTGGGTCCGCCTTCCTGTTCCCCGGGCCGGGCTACGGCGGCTCCTGCTTCCCCAAAGACGTGAAGGCCCTCATCAAGACCGCCGGCGACCACGGGGTGTCCTTCGAGGTGCTCCACGCCGTCGAGGCCGTGAACGCCCGGCAGAAGCGGCGACTGCTGGAGAAGCTGGGGCGGCTGCTCGGGCCGGACCTGGCTACCAGCACCGTCGCCGTGTGGGGGCTCGCCTTCAAGGCGGAAACCGACGACATGCGGGAGAGCCCCGCCATCGAGCTCATCAGCGGCCTGCTCGACGCCGGGGCCACGGTCCACGCGCACGACCCCGCCGCGATCGGGCAGGCCAAGGGGCTGTTCGGCGACCGGATTTGCTACTTCGAGCACCAGTACGACGCGCTCCAGGGCGCCGACGCGCTGGTCATCGTCACCGAGTGGCTGCAATTCCGGAATCCGGACTTTGCGCGCATCAAGTCGCTGCTCAGGCGCCCCGTGATCGTGGACGGGCGCAATCTGTACGATGCCGCGAAGATGCGGGCGCTCGGTTTCACCTATACCTGCATCGGGCGAGTGCCCGCCTGATGCGGATCCTGGTCACGGGCGCGGCAGGCTTCCTTGGCTCCCACCTATGTGACCGCCTGATCGCGCTGGGGCACTCGGTGGTGGGGATGGACAACCTGATCACCGGCAACCCCAAGAACGTCGCTCACCTGACCCGCCATCCGGCCGTGACCTGGATCGAGCAGGACGTGAGTCGCTTCATCGCGGTGGACGGGCCGCTCGATGGTGTGCTGCACTTCGCCTCGCCGGCGAGTCCGGTGGACTATCTCAAGTTCCCCATTCAGACGCTCAAAGTGGGCGCCCTGGGAACCCACAACGCCCTGGGGCTGGCCAAGGCCAAGAGGGCCCGGTTCCTGCTGGCCAGTACCTCCGAGGTGTACGGCGATCCCCAGGAGCATCCGCAAAGCGAGGCGTACTGGGGGCACGTCAACCCGATCGGTCCCCGGGGCGTGTACGACGAGGCCAAGCGCTTCGCGGAGGCGCTCACCATGGCCTATCACCGGAGTCACGGGCTCGACACCCGGATCGTGCGCATCTTCAATACCTACGGGCCGCGGATGCGGCCGCACGACGGACGGGTGGTGTCGAACTTGATCGTCCAGGCGTTGCGCGGCGAGCCGCTGACCGTCTACGGTGACGGGTCGCAAACCCGCTCGTTCTGTTACGTGGATGACCTGATCCAGGGCGTCGTGCTGGCGTTCGAGCGCGCCGGCTGGGACCCGGTGAACCTGGGCAACCCCGGCGAGTTCACGGTCCGCGAGTTGGCGGATCTGGTCCTTGGCCTCACGGGATCCAGCTCCCGCGTCGTCTTCCAGCCGCTTCCGGTGGACGATCCCAAGCAGCGCCGGCCGGACATCAGCCGGGCGAAGCGGGTGCTCGGATGGGAGCCCACGGTGAACCTGGAAGACGGATTGCGCCGCACCATTGCCTATTTCCGGGAGCTCGCGGCGTGACGGAGCGGGTGGTGGTTACCGGCGCCGCCGGGTTCATTGGGTCGCATGCGTGCCAGGTGTTGCTCCGGGCCGGCTGGCGCGTGGTGGGGCTCGACAACTTCGATCCCTGCTACCCGCGCTGGCTCAAGGAGCTGGCCCTCCGGCCCCTGCTCGCGTCGCCGGCGTTCCGGTTCGTCGAAGCGGACGTGCGCGATCGGGCGGCGTTGGATGGGCACCTGGAAGGCGCCGCGGCCGTGGTGCACCTGGCTGCGCGCGCCGGCGTGCGCGAAAGCGTGGGACGAGGGGCGGCCTATCGCGACATCAACGTGGGTGGGACGCATGCCGTGCTGGACGCGTGTGTTCGGGCCGGCGTGCGGCGACTGGTGTACGCCTCGTCGTCCTCGGTGTATGGCTTGGTCGCGCCGCCGTTTACCGAAGCGGCGCGGCTGCCGTCCGCCCGGTCGCCGTACGCGGCGAGCAAACAAGAAGGCGAGGACCTCTGCCGCCGGTTCGCGGCGGTCCACCGACTGCGTGCGGCGGTGTTGCGGTTTTTCAGCGTCTACGGCCCTGGCCAGCGCCCCGATCAAGTCCTTCACCGGTTTGCGCGACTGGCTGCGGAGGGGAGCCCGCTCCCGCTCTATGGGGACGGCTCCTCGGAGCGGGACTACACCTACGTCGGCGACGCGGCGGCGGCGGTGGCGGCGGCGCTGGCGTGGACCGAGGCGGGGCCGGCCGGCGCGGAGCCCTTCAACATTGGCACGGGTCGCGGGGTACGTCTCGACCGGCTGGTGGGGCTGCTGGCCGAGTCCCTGGGCACTCGGCCCACGGTGCTACCCCAGCGCGCCCACCCGGCTGACGCGGCACGGACCCGGGCGGACATCACCCGGGCGCGGCGGGTGCTGGGGTGGGCGCCGAAGGTGGACCTGGAACTGGGGATCACGGAGTTCGTCCGCTGGTACGAGGTGGTCTATGGATATGAGGCCCTCGCAGCTTCTTGAGCAGGCTAGGGAACGCTTCGCCGTGGACGACTACTACGGTGCGATTCACCTGTTGGAGGACCTGGTGGCGTCTGGCCGGGCCTTTGCCGACGCCCACCACTTGCTCGGCCTGTGTTATTACATGATCGGGCAGCGGGAGCGGGCCTTGGAGGCCGTGGACCGAGCCCTGAAGCTCAACCCGCGCTACCTGGAGGCGTTGATGCACCGGGGCGTGGTGCTGAGCGCGCTGGGGCACCCGGAGGAAGCCCAGGCGGCGTTTGTGGCCGCGCGAACCGCCGGCGCCGGAGACCGGGGCGGCATGCCGGCACATCACGCCGACAAGCTGGCCAATCAGCACGCGGCGCTGGGCGACGCGTACGTGGACGCCGGGGCGTTGGGGCGGGGGATCGAGCAGTACCAAGCGGCGCTGCGGCTGGGTCCCACGTTTCAGGACCTGCGCTACCGGCTGGCGCGGCTGCTGCTGGAAGCGGGCCGGGCGCTCGAGGCCCGCGAGGAGCTGGAGAAGCTGGTCGCGGCGCGTCCCCAGTCCGCGGAGGCACGAGCGGCGCTCGGGTTGGCGTGCTACCTGGCGGGGGACGTGCCATCCGCCCGCGACCTCTGGGCCGCGTTGGCCAAGGACCGGCCGGCGGACGCCCGGGTGAGGGCCTACCTGGCCATGCTGGAGCGGGCGCCGGAATGAGCCGGGTTGGGCGGGAGGGGGCCGGGGTCGCGGCGGCGATCCTGCTACTGGCGGGCTGCGCGGGGGCGGCGGCGGACCACGAGATGCTAGGCGACCGAGCCTACGCGGAGCGTCATTTCGCGGACGCGCTGGTGGAGTATCGGCTGGCGCTCAAGCAGGGGCCCACGGCGCCGCTCCGGGCCAAGGCCGGGGCGGCGGCGCTCCATGCCGGTGACCTGGTGGCCGCGGCCGAGGAGTACCGGGCCCTCGCGGAAGAGGGTGGAGCGCAGCGGGTCACCGAGGGAGCCGACGGGTTGGAGCGAGTGGCCAAGGCCGCGGTGGAGGAAGACGACCGGACCGGGCTGGCCGCGGCGTTGACGGGACTCCGGGCGGTCGCGGCGGGCCGGGCTCTGGGCGGGTTCGCGCAGCAACTGGCTCAGGCCGCAGGGACCGAGCCCCGGTCGGTGGACGCGCTGAACGTGCTTCCCTACGCCGCGGCCGCGGCCGGGGACGCGCGGCGCGAGGACTCGCTCATGTATCTGTACGCCACGGCGTTGGCGCGCTTCGGCCGCTGCGAGCAGGCCGTGTCGGTGTTCGAGGCGGTGGCGCGCCGGCAGCGCGAGCCCGCGGTCACGGCACCGGCGCAACGGAGCTTGACGAGCTGCGCCCTGGCCCTGGGCCAGCGGGCGCTCGACTCCGGGCAAGCAGAGCGAGCCGAAGAATGGTTCCGGCGGGCTGCTCTGGGCGACGAGCGCGATGCGCTGGCGCGGGCGGCGTACATCGGGATCGGGGACGTGTTGTTCGCCCGGGGAGCCTTTGCCGAAGCCGCCGAAGCCTATCAGCGGGCGCTGGCGGGCGCGGCGCCGGGCGATTCGCTGGCGCAGATCGCCGCGGAGAAGCTGAACCAGGTCGCCAACGCGGGAGCGGTGATCCGATGATCTGGCCCATGCCCGGCAGGATTCACCGCAGAGGACGCGGAGAGCGCGGAGACCGCAGAGGGAACAACTGGGCGGTGCGTTGCGGAGTGCTGGTGGCCGGCGTGCTGGTGGCATGCGGCGGGGGGCCACGGGAGCCGGCTCCGGTCATCCCGGCGGACACGCTCTACACCCAGGCCATGCGGGCCTACCGGCGGGGCGATTGCACCCGCGCCCGGGAGGCGTTCCGGCAACTGGCCGACGGGCTGCCGGCCAACGCCCCCCCGTTGGCGGAGGCGTGGTATTACCAGGCCGAGTGCGATTACGCGGACCGCCTGTATCTCGAGGCGTCCCGGCAGTTCCGCCGCGTCGCCGACGAGTACGGAGCGCATCCGCTGGCGGCCGACGCGCTGCTCCGCGCGGGCGACGCGCAGGCCGAGCTCTGGAAAGACCCGGAGCTGGATCCGGAATACGGCCATACCGCGATGACGACCTACCAGGAGCTGGCCGCGCGCTTCCCGGACAGCCGCGCGGCGGCGCGGGCGGGTCCGAAGGCTCGCAGGCTCATGGATATGGTGGCGGACAAGGAGTACCGGACCGGGCTCTTCTACCGGCGCCTCAAGGCGTACGACTCGGCGATTCTGTATTTCCGCAGCGTGGTGGCGGATTACCCGCAGTCGCGCTCCGCGCCCCGGGCGCTGCTCAAGCTGGTGGAGATCTACCGGATCCTGCAGTACGCGGAGGAGCGGCGCGAGACCTGCGAGCATCTGCACCGGTACTACCCGCAGGCCGCCGGGCTGGCTCAGGCCTGTCCTCCGGCGGCGGATACCACGGGTGCGCGTTGAAGGTCGGCATCTTCGGCGGTTCGTTCGACCCCGTGCACCTCGGGCACCTGGTGGCGGCCGAGCGCGCCGCGGAGCGGTTGGGTCTGGATCAGGTCCGTTTCGTGCCGGCCGGACGGCACCCGTTCAAGACCGGACACCACGCCGCGCCGGAGCACCGTCTGGCCATGGTGGAGCTGGCGATCCGCGACAATCCGCGGTTCGTGCTGGACCCGCGCGAAGCGCGGCGCGGCGGGCCGTCTTACACGGCGGACACGCTGGGCCAACTGCGCGCCGAATCCCCCGGGGACGGGTTATTCTTACTGATCGGCGCGGACGCGGCCCGAGAGCTCCCGGCCTGGCATGACGTGGAAGGGATCGCCGCGGTGGCCGTGATCGTGGTGCTGACCCGTCCTGGCGCCGCCGCCCCGGCGCACGCCTTCATCGGGCGGATCGTCGAGGTGCCGGGCATCGAGGTCTCGGCGACGGCCATCCGGGAGGCCGTGCGGTGCGGCAACTCGATCCGCTACCTCGTGCCTCGCGCCGTCGAGGACTACATCCGGACGCACGGGTTGTACCGTGACTGAGACGCATGCTTAAGAAACTGGTGACCACGGTCGTGGGCACGCGCTTCGAGCGGGAGCTCAAGCGCATTCGCCCGATCGTGGAGCAGATCCACGAGCACGAGCGTCGCCTGAAGCACCTTCCCGACGCCGAGATCCAGGCGCAGACGCCCAAGCTCAGGGGCCTGCTCAAGGCCCGGGTGGGCGGCCTGGAGGAGCGGCTGGCGCAGCAGCGCGAGGCCAAGCGGCGGTGCGCCGACGCGGGGGAGCGCGCCCAGCTCGAAAAGGAGATCCTGGACCTCGAGCGCACGCTCAAGGCCGAGACCGATCGGGTGCTGGAAGAGCTGTTGCCGGAAGCCTTCGCGACGGTACGGGAGGCCTGCCGGCGGTTGCTGGGCAGCTCGCTGGTCGTCACCGGACACGAAATGAAGTGGGACATGGTGCCGTACGACGTCCAGCTGATCGGCGGCATCGTGCTGCACCAGGGCCGCATCGCGGAAATGGCCACCGGCGAGGGGAAGACCCTGGTGGCGACGCTTCCCCTGTATCTCAACGCGCTGGCCGGCCGCGGCACCCACCTGGTGACGGTGAACAACTACCTGGCCCGCCGTGACTCCCAGTGGATGGGACACCTGTTCCGGTGGCTGGGCCTGACGGTCGGCTGCATCGACGACACCGAGCCGTCGAGCCCGGAGCGCCGGGCCGCCTACCTGTGCGACGTCGTCTACGGCACCAACAACGAGTTCGGGTTCGACTACCTGCGTGACAACATGGTGTTCACGCTGGATCAGCGAGTCCAGCGGGGGCACTACTACGCCATCATCGACGAAGTCGACAGCATCCTGATCGACGAGGCCCGCACGCCGCTGATCATCTCCGGCGCGGTGGGCAACGAATCGGACGCCAAGTACGCCGAGTTCAACCAGCAGGTGATCAGCCTGGTGCGGAAGCAGACCGCGGTGGTGAACCAGCTGATCGCGGAGGCGGAGCCGCTGCTGGAGAAGGACGACGGGCGTTACGACGCGGCGGTCAGGCTGTACCAGGCGCAGAAGGGCAGCCCCAAGAACAAGCGCCTGATGAAGCTGTTGCAGGAGACCGGGGTGAAGCAGCTGGTGCAGCGGGTCGAGCTGGACGTCATCGCGGACCGCAAGCTTCCCGCCCGCGAGCAACGCCTGCGCCATCTCGAGGAGGGGCTCTACTTCGTGATGGACGAACGGGGCCACGCCGTCCACTTGACGGATCAGGGCGTGGAGGCGATGAGCCCGAATGACCCGAGCCTGTTCGTGATCCCCGACATCTCGGAGGAATTCGGCCGGATCGACCACGACGAGACGCTGTCGCCGCAGGAGAAGCTGGAGCGGCGCCGGACCCTGGAGGCCGAGTACGCGGCCAAGAGCGAGAAGCTGCACATCATCCACAAGCTGCTCCAGGCGCACGCCCTGTACGAAAAGGACGTGGACTACGTCATCCAGGACGGCCAGGTCTTCATCGTGGACGAGTTCACCGGGCGGATTCTCCCGGGGCGGCGCTGGTCGGACGGGCTGCACCAGGCGGTAGAGGCCAAGGAAGCCGTGGCGGTGCGGGGCGAGACCCAGACCATGGCCACGATCACCATCCAGAACTACTTCCGGATGTACGAGAAGCTGGCCGGGATGACCGGGACGGCCGAGACCGAAGAGAACGAGTTCTTCCAGATCTACGGGCTGGAGGTCATGGTCATCCCGACCAACCGGCCGGTGCGCCGGGTGGACAAGCACGACCTCATCTACAAGACGCGGCGCGAGAAGTACAACGCGATCATCGACGAGGTGGTGCGCCACCACGAGCGCGGCCTGCCGGTGCTGGTCGGCACCGTGAGCGTCGAGGTGTCGGAGACCCTGTCCCGGATGCTCAAGCGGCGGCGGTTGAAGCACGAGGTGTTGAACGCCAAGCAGCACCAGCGCGAGGCCGAAATCGTGGCCCAGGCGGGCCGCCCCGGCGCCATCACCATCGCCACCAACATGGCCGGTCGCGGGACGGACATCAAGCTCGGGCCGGGCGTCAAGCAGTGTCAGGTCTGCGGGATCAAGTCGCGCCTGGCGCCCTTCGGCCAGCAGATGGAGCAGGCCGATCTCAGCGACGCCCGGATCCAGGAGCTGGGCTGCGACGAGGACCCACCCTGCGGGCTGGTGATCATCGGCACGGAACGGCACGAGTCCCGGCGCATTGATCGCCAGTTGCGGGGCCGCTCGGGCCGCCAGGGCGATCCGGGAGCCAGCGTGTTCTTCCTCGCGCTGGAAGACGACCTGATGCGGCTGTTCGGGTCGGACCGCATCGCCCGCTGGATGGACAAGACCGGGGCGGAGGAGGGCGAGGTCATCACCCATCCGCTGGTGACGCGGGCCATCGGCAACGCGCAGAAGCGGGTGGAGTACCAGAACTTCCAGTCGCGGAAGCGCCTCCTCGACTACGACGACGTCATGAACCAGCAGCGGGAGGTGGTCTACTCGCTGCGGCTGTTCGCGCTGGAGGGTGGGGAAGACCTCAAGGCCGAGGCGGTGCGGATGATCGAGGCCTCGCTCACGCGCTTCGCGGAGGAGGCGACCGAGGGCGAGGTGGCCGAATGGGACCGCAAGCTCATCGCCACCGACCTGGTCATGCGCTACCTGATCTCGGCGCCGGACGTGGAAGATCCCACCAAGGTGACGAGCAGCGAGGAGCTGAAGGCGCTCCTCCACCGGGCCGGACACCAGGCGTTCCAGGCCAAGCTGTCCTCCTGGGGCGAGCTGGGCCGCCGTTACGGGATCGAGAACCTCGCGGAGCGGTTGCTGGCCGACGTGATGCTCCGGGTGCTGGACGAGAAATGGAAAGACCACCTGTACGACATCGACCAGCTGCGGAACGCGATCCACTATCGGGCCTGGGGGCAAAAGGACCCGCTGGTCGAGTACAAGAAGGAGGCGTTCGAGATGTTCGTGGACCTGATGCACGACATCCGGTCCACGTTCACGGAGCGGTTCTTCAAACTCCAGGTGCAGTTGACGCCGGGACCGGCCGGTCCGCCGGCCCCCCCCCGCGGTCCGGTCGGAGTCGGGGCGCCGGCGCCGGTGCGGCGGGGCCCGAGCCTGGTCGGCGGTGAGCGACCGGTGGACGATGCCGACCTGTTGGTCCCGGGCGCCGCCCGGAGCCGGGCGCCGGCCGCCATGACCACCAACCGCAATCCGGACGGCAGCGCGGCCGAGCCGTCCGAGCGCCCATCGCCGGCTCGGGCGGTTCCCAAGGTCGGGCGCAATGACCCCTGCCCGTGCGGGAGCGGCAAGAAGTACAAGAAGTGCCACGGGGCGGGTGCGTGAGGCCGGAGAGTCGTTGCACTAACGCGCCCTTCGGGACCCACCCGCGCTCTCATCGTCCGTCCCCAGGCCCGCCTAAGCGTCCTTCCGGCCCGCCCCGTCTAGCGCCGTTCCAACTTGTTTCGCCCAAGGGTTCGCCCAGTGCGGACATTAGCCCCAACAAGTGGGAACGGCACTAGCCAAGCGACCACCTGCGCTCCTGGGGTCCGGCCCGCGTCATTCTGGTACGCTCCGCGGGGCTTCCGCCGCCCAGATTCCCCTGCATGCGCCTTGCCGACGCCCGGCCCGCCGAGCGACCCCGCGAACGCCTCCTGGGCCTGGGCCCCTCCGCGTTGACGCTGGTGGAGCTCCTCGCCATTGTCATAGGGACGGGAACG
>JACPAP010000230.1 GCA_016180765.1 Gemmatimonadota bacterium | reverse complement strand
GACACCGCTCGCATGGAGCGTCCCTCCCAGCTCCACCGCCGCGCGGCCGCCGGTGTCCGTGGGCGAGAGCACCACGATCTCGGGAATGCCGGCCAGATCACCCGCCACCAGGCGCGCCAGGGAGTCGCCCAGCATCGGTCGGCCCGGGACGCCGCTCGGGTCGAACGCCCGCACCCGGACGAAGCGCATGGACGGATCTGGCGGAGCCGGCCGCGGCCAGACCAGCCACGCGAGAAGGACGGCCACCACCGGAAGTCCGGCGAGCGCGGCGCGCCACCGCGCGGGCCCTCGCTCCTCACTCACCAGCGCTCGACGGAAGCTGGCCGCGTCGCGCCAGCGCCGATCAGGGGACCACGACAGCGCCCGGCGCAGGACCGGCCGCAACGCCGCAGGCACACCGGACCAATCGGGCGCGCCCTCCGGCGCCGGCGCGTACCAGCGCTTGCCCGAGAGCGCCTCATACAGCACCACACCGACCGCGTAGAGGTCGGTGCGGGCCGTCACGACCCCGCCTGCCGCCTGCTCCGGCGGCGTGTACCCCGGTGTGCCCACGAACCCCGCCGGCTCGGTTGGTGTGCTCGTCCCGACGGTCTCCGGGATGGCCAGACCGAAGTCGCCCAACACGGCGCGATCCCCCAGCAAGAACACGTTGGCTGGCTTGATGTCACGGTGGACCAGGCCGGCTCGATGGACCGCCTCGAGGCCCTCCAGCAGCTGGCGCCCGAGCCGCACCGCCTCCGGGGGCCCGAGCGGTCCGCGCTCCAGACGCGCGTGCAACGTCTCGTCCTCGCAGAAGTCCATGACGTAGTAGGCGAACCCACCGGCCTCGCCGGCGCGATGCACCGGCATGATGTTGGGATGCTTGAGCTGGGCGAGGAGTTTGGCTTCCCGCAGGAATCGCTCGGTAGCTCGGGCAGTGGCCAACTCCGGGCGAACGATCTTGATGGCCACGCGCCGGTCCAGCGCTGTGTCGCGGGCCAGAAAGACAACGCCCATGCCCCCGCCGCCAAGCTCGCGTTCGAGCTCGTAGTCTGGGACCAGGGCGTCGCGCAGCCGTTCCAAGACCGACGCCATACCCTCGAGCCCGCAGGTGAGGCCCGTTTAGAGGTACGGTCGCCTGGGGGCGAGGTCAAGCCGGGGACGACGCTTGTCGCCGGCTTGCGGCGTCGCGGCCAGGGTGCGGGCTGACCGACAGGGAAGGAGCGAGCCAGGGAACTCGCGCTGCTGGGCAACGGCATTCGCGGGTTCGCCAGCCACCCGTTGCCTGGCGTCAACTGCCTCACCCCCGAGCAAGCCCGGCCCTGGTCGCCGCCGCAGTCGACCGGATACGGGTGACGGTCACCCTGCTCGGTCCGTTGTTTCGCGACTGAGCTTGACTACCACTTGACGGACCGACGCCATAGTCGATCCGCGTTTCGGAGGAGGTACGCATGCGCACCGTCGTCACCGGGGGAGCAGGCTTCATCGGAAGTCACTTGATCGAGGCATTGGCCTGCCGCGGCGCCGACATCGTCTGCGTGGAGCGGCGCGGCGTCTCCCGACGGTGGCTTGAGGGCATCGATCTGACCTGGTCGGAGTGCGGCGTGGATGACGAAGTCGCTCTCGCCCGCGCGTTCGACGGGGCGGATGTCGTCTTCCACCTGGCGGGCCTGACCGAGGCTCGCTCCGACGCGGAGCTCCATAGGGTCAATACCGAAGGCACAGAGCATGTGTTGCGCACCGCTGCCAGCCACAATGCGCGAGCGCCCCACGTCATCCTCATCTCGTCGCTCTCGGCCATCGGGCCCTGCAAGAACGGTGCGCCCCTGGCGCCGGAAACGGCGCCCTACCCGCTCTCCGCCTACGGCTGGTCAAAGCTCGAGGCGGAGGTGCTGATGCACGCCTACGCGGATCGCGTGCCCGGCACGATCGTGCGACTGCCCAGCGTGTACGGGCCGCGCGAACGGGGGGTGCTCAAGTTCTTCAAGCTGGTCCAACGCGGGATCGCGCTGGGCATCGGTTCCTGGGATCGCGAGCTGAGCATGATCTACGTCAAGGACGTGGTTCACGGGCTGCTCGCCATCGCCGACCGACGCGTGAGCGGCGTGCGCACGTACTGCCTCGCCCACCCTGAGATCATCTCCTGGCGGGGGTTCGCGGACACCGTCGGGCAGGCGCTGAACCGTCGGCCCAGGCTGGTGTCCCTGCCCGCCACGGCGGCCCGCGTCGTGGCGCTCGGCGCCGAGCTGTACGCCGCGCTCCGAGGGCATGCCGCCGTGCTCAACCGCGGGCGGGTTCGCGAGATGACGCAGCAGCGTTGGGTATGCGATCCGACGCGCGCCATGCGCGAGCTCGGGTTCGCGCCCCAGTTCGCCATCTCGCGCGGCATCCCCGAGACCGCCGTCTGGTACCGGGAGGCCCAATGGCTCTAACACGCGGCGCTCTGCCAGGGGACTTCCTGGTGGCCGCCTACAACCTGCTCCTGGGGGCGATCTGGTGGGCCAACTGGCGGCAGGCACCCCACGCTCCCTGGATCGCCATTGCCCACCTGGCGGCGGCAGGGCTGCCGTGGCTGATCGCGCGGGCTCCGCGCCGGCGCTGGGACTTCATGGCCGCGTTGCGGGAGATCTACCCGCTGCTCCTGCTCCTGCCTTTCTGGACCGAGCTCGACCTGTTGCGCGACGTGCTCGGCTACCACGGATACGACGCCCAGATCCAAGCGCTGGACCGGGCGGTGTTCGGCGTCCACCTGCACGCCGTGTGGCTCCCCAGAATGGACGCGCTGTGGGTCAGCGAGCCGCTGTTCTTCATGTACTACGCGTACTACGCCTTGATCTTCCTGCCGCCGCTGGTGCTGGCGTTCCGGGGGCACCGCGCGGCGTTACGGGACGCGACGCTGCGTCTGATGGTGACGTATCTGACGTGCTACCTGGTGTACATCGCGTTCCCAGTGTACGGCCCGCATTTCCTGGAGCCGCACCACCAGGGACCCCACACCGCTGGCTTCTTCTACAACCTGGTTGCCGCCGCGCAGGCGGCCGGCGACTCCCACGGCTGCGCTTTCCCCAGCTCCCACGTGGCAGGCGCGGTGACCATCGCGCTTGTCGCGTGGCGCTGGTTCCCGCGGGGGCTGGCGGTCGTCCTGTCGCTCGAAGCGCTGGGCGTGGTGCTCTCTACCGTGTACACGCAGAACCACTACGGCATCGATTCGCTCTTCGGAATCGGCTGGGCCTTCACCATCCAGTTGGGGGTGGTGCCCGCGGGGGCGTACCTGCTCGGGCCCGCCCGCGCCCGCCGGACCCCACCGGTGCCGCCCGAGCTGGCGCCCGCACTCCGAACCTCCGACTCGCTAGGAGGTGTCCCGTGACCCGCACCACCTTCGTGACCGGCGCGACCGGGTTCATCGGGCAGTACGTGCTCCGGCGCCTCCTGGCCCGAAACGAACCGGTGCGCGTCCTCGCGCGCCGACCCGACCTCTTCCCGGCAGACGTCCGCCGGCGCCTCGAGGTCGTCGCGGGCGACGTGCGAGACCGCGACGCACTGGCTCGTGGAGTCGCGGGAGCGCATACGGTGCTGCACCTCGCGGCCTTCGCGCGCGCGTGGTCCCCCCATCCCGAGGACTTCACCTCGGTCAACGTGGATGCCGTCCGATCGCTGCTCGAGCTGGCCGCCGCCGAGAACGCCGTCCGGCTGGTGCACGTGTCCACTATCCTCACGCTGCCGCCCTTCCGCCCCGCGCCGGTCAACGGTCGCTCCCAGCTCGCCACGCCGTACGAGCGTTCGAAGCGCGAGGGGGAGTCTCTGGTCGAAGCTCATGCGGCCGCCGGGCACCACGCGGTGATCGTGCACCCCACCCGGGTGTACGGTCCCGGTCCCCTGCACGACGCCAACGGCGTGACCAAGGCCGTCGCGCTCTACTTGCGCGGGCGGCTCCGCGTTCGCCTGGCTGACGGCAATGTGCTCGGCAACTACGTGCACGCCGACGACGTCGCGGCGGGCATCCTGCTGGCCGCGGCCCGAGGTCGGCGTGGGGCTCACTACGTCCTGGGGGGAGAGAACGCCTCCTTTCGCGACCTGCTGGAGCTCGCGACGCGTCTCACCGGGATCCGGAGGGCGGTGGTCCCGCTGCCGCCGGGCGCCGCGCTCGCGGTGGCCAGAGTGGCGGTGGCCTGGGGACACGTGACAGGTCGCTGCCCGATCACGCCGAGCTGGGTCCGCGTCTTCCTGGAGGACCGTCGGGCGGACATCTCCCCGGCGCGCGAAGACCTGGGCTACCGGCCGCGAGCGCTGGCCGAGGGCCTGCGACAGACTCTGGCCTGGTGGGCGCGAAACGGGGGGAGGCTCGCCGCATGACTGGCGTTCCGTTGACCCTGCGCCGCTCGCGGTACGGTGCCGACCTGGTGGTCCTCGCCGCGGTCGCGGTTCTCCTCGCCTTCTACTACGTCGGACGTGCCGACATGATCGGCGTGTCCTCGGCGACTCGCGGTTGGGTCGCCATGACGCTGCGCGCGGTCCCTGGCTGGGCCCATTTCGCGGGCGCCGCACTACTGCTCGGCGTCCTGCCGGTGATGGCGGCGCGCGCACTCACGGGGCTCTCGCTCAGAGAGCTGGGCCTGGGACTGGGCAATGTCCGGGCCGGGCTCCTGCTCCTCGCCGGTGGGACACCCCTCGCGATCCTCGCGGGCGCCATCGGGGCGTCCTCGCCCGCCATGCGGGCCGTGTACCCGCTTTTCCCCGGCGCGGCCAGCGGCGGCTTCGCGGGCTATGCGGTCATGCAATTCCTCTACTTCGGTGCCTGGGAAGTCCTGTTCCGCGGCGTCCTCCTCTTCGGGCTCCGCCCTACGGTGGGCGGCACGACGGCCAACGTGCTCCAGACCGCGCTTTCCGTCACGGCGCATTTCGGTCGGGCCATCAACGAGACCGCGTCGGCGCTTCCCGCTGGTCTGATGTTCGGCTGGGCGGATCTCCGGCTGGGGTCGATCTGGTACGTGGCCATCCTGCACTGGATCGTCGGTGTGAGTATGGACTGGTGCATCCTGCACTAGAGTGCCGTTCCAACTTGTTTCGTCACCCAACCACGGCGGGCTTCACACGCATTGGACTCGTGGGGAGCGCACGCGCAGCTCGAGGAGATAGTTGGAACAACGCTAGAGCAATGCGCGCGGCGTGCGCGCAGTACTCACACTTGGCAGACAGGTCGCCGTATGAACCGTGAGGAGGGCTGCTCGCCCCCTGCTGGCACACCACATCCCCGACCCCACCCGGGCGCTGGCCCAGACCGTTCGGCTTACAGTGCCATGCGGAACCAGCGCGCGAGCGTTCGCTTCAGGCCGCTCGGCCGGGGAAGCAGCTGGTCGAGCTCGCCCTGGTCGTCGATCCAGACGACGAGGCCGGTGAGCAGCACGAAGTCCGGAAGCGCGTAGAGGCTGGTCCAGCCGGAGACGAAGACCGCGGCTTCGCCGTCCATCACCATGCTGCGATAGTTGTGGTTGGGCGAGCCGACCTGCAGGAAGAAGGCCCAGCGGGACACCTCCTCCTGCGGGAGTGTGTCGAGCACCGGGTTGATCGCGAGTGCGCCTATGAGTTGCATCGCGTCGGCCATCGCTGTTTCCCCCACCTCTGCACCTTCACGGAGCTGCCGGCTTCG
Organism: Gemmatimonadota bacterium; assembly: GCA_016180765.1. Lineage (GTDB taxonomy): Bacteria > Gemmatimonadota > Gemmatimonadetes > Gemmatimonadales > GWC2-71-9 > JACPAP01. Next base: position 4,681 of record JACPAP010000230.1, on the reverse strand, counting down.
CTGGAGGAGGTACTCTCGGAATCCGAGGGCCATGGGCCCACTCATGAGTCCAGACCACGCTTCCCGAGAGACATAGAGGAATCCCTTGAAGTGGAGCTTGGGGTGCAGCGCCACGACGGACTCCGCTCCGGCGGCGGGTCCGGCACGGCGAGCCAGCGGGCTCGTCGCGACCACGCTGTCGAGCATGCGAGACACCCCTGGGTCGAAGGGGTAGAGGTCCCGCAGGAAGTCATATCGCTCCAGGGCCTGATGGAACGCGGCGAGCCGATAGCCGAGGTCGTCGACCCCCGCCTCGGGACGATAAATACCGACGCGCAAGAGTCCTCCGGCCTGAGCGAACTCCGGCGCCAGCTCGAAACGCGCGGCCAGGACCCGCGCCAGAAGATCGTACGCCAGCGCCATGGGTCCCCAACTTGGTTGTGGAGCGGAAGCAACGGACGGGGCGATCAGTAGCACCCGGCTGCCCCGGAGCGCGGCTCCGGTGAGCAACGCCGCCAAGAGCTCGTTGAGCCACAGCGAGTCAGGCGTCTTCAACACCGCCCCGGGCGAAGCCAGGTTGAACAGCGTCGCCTTCGCCACCATGATCTCCTTCAGCGCGAAGCCGGTGCCGTTATGCAGTTCGACCGCGCGGCTGGCCGCGCCGCCCCATGCATTCATGCTGTCGATCTCGGCGCGAATGCGCTGCTCATAGTCAGGCGGTTTCTGCCGCGGCCGCAGCACGTGGGGAATCCGGTCCCGCGGGATACCCTGCGTCTCCAGCAGCTCGCGCGCCTTGTCCCGCAGGCCGAGCGCCACGGGCCCCTGGAGCCTCAGCGCACGGTCCTCCCATGACCCGCCCGCGTAGACCTCCCCTACTCCCATCCCGGCGTACATCGCCATCCCGCGGTACGGGTCCTCTTCACTCACGTCGTACAGCACCAGTTTCCGGTGATCCCGCATCACATCGTCGGGGCTGCCCAGCAGCGGGAGGATCCGGGGGCTGCGGAATGACGGGTCGGCGGGATTGGTGATGTTCACCTGCACTTTGACCAGGTTGCGGAGCCAGCGCTCGCCGTACTGGGCCGTCTCCGCACGCAGCAGCTGTGAGGATGCCACGGCGCTTCGAAGCTCTTCCTGCGATCCCCCAAGCGCACGCTCGAGCGACTCGAAGCCCGAAGGCAGCTCGAGCCGCCGGCCGAGCGGGTCCTCCAGAAAACGCAGCAACAGCCGGCTGTGGTTGACCTGGAAATAGTACTGGTCGAGAAAGATCATGTAGACGGGCAGTCGGCCGGTGGAATCATACCGCTCCACTCGATCGCGAAGCGCGGTGAGGTAGGCTTGGGCGACCACCGACAGCGACAGCCGGTCGGGACTCCCCTCCTCGCTGAAGCCCCGGAAGTCGTGGACCCAAAGCACATGGTACTCGTCCGCCCTGGCGATCGAGGCGACCAGCTCCAACAGGAACCGGTCGTTGTGGATGTACCAGATGCGGTTCCCGTGCGTCACTGGGCGCCCCACCGCCCGGGAAAGGAGGGTATCGAGCTCCTGCTGCTCATCGTACTGGTCCGGGGTGAGGGCAAGCTGCAGCGGGAGCCATACGAGGCGATCATCGCCCCACACCTTGCGGTTCTCTGCCCGCACCTCCTCGATCACATCCAAGAGGTATTGGAAGACGTAGATGGCCGCCTCCATCCGATCGCGTGGGACCGGCGACTCGCTGATCAGCCAGCGGGCGAAGATCCCCCTCGCATGGCCGCCGAACTCCCGAGTCGTATCCTTTCGCTTCCACTGTCCCAAGAGCCGGTTATAGGGGAAGAGCACCCGCTCCAGCACGATCTTGCGGGCGTGTGCGGCGACCGCGTGGCCAGCTGGCGTGTGCTCGCCGCGCGCTACCGCCCGGCCCGAGACCGCGATCGAGAACGCGCGGACCAGCGCTTCGTGGTAGGCATCGATCTCAGCGTGCACCGTGCGCCCTGCCGGCATCAGGGATCCCGCAGTGGCGAGCCGCAGCTTGAGCGGTCGAACCGCGTCTGCCACGGCGCGCCGCGCGTCGCCACCCGCCCGGCCAGTGGACGGCACGGACAGGCGATTGATCCACAGGGCTCCGTCCCGCAGGTCATGCATCGCCTCGAGCAGGGATGGCTCGCTGGGGCGAAACTCCACTGGCCGCGGCCGCCGGTCGTCCAGCCTGACGAAATCGCGCTGGGGGCGGGTCTTACCCCGGTGCGGTTGGCGGAGCGGCACGTTCACCGTGAGATTGAACGACCCGGGGCGGGTCGGCAGCCACTCGATCGTGAGGTCGCTCCCCCCTCCGATGATCCCGCCCCGGCGCACCGGCGAGGTCACGCGGAGCAGCAAGTCGACCTCCCGCTCTCGAACGTCAAAGTCCGCGCCGGCGCCCAGCCGGAGCAGGTTGCTGGCGAGGATGGCGCGTAGCCCAGCGTCCGCCTGGACGTCGCGGACCCCGGCGTAGGCCTCCAAGGACGCGCCGACCAGGCCCGTTACCGGGTTCCCAAAGTCGCGGAAGACCCCGAGCCGGAGCTGCGAGGCGAGATGTTCGCTCCCCTCACCGCGCCACAGACCGATGCTGACGCCGAAATACGGCTTGTAGATCTCGGGAAGGCTGAGAGCCTGGACGTAGCCGCCAAGATGCGGCGGCAGGGTGTCCTGCGCCTCGCCTGGTGCGACCGGCGCGAGAACCATGCCAGCGCCGAGCATGAGCGGGCGGAACCAGGCGGGAGGCCGCCAAGACCGCGCACGGGGGCGCCGCGCGCCGTCAAAACCTGAGAAGGTGCACCGCAAGCGCACTCAGGACCCCGAAAACTGCGCCGCTGGCCACATCGGATGGGAAATGTCTGGCGGCCGCGACGCGCATGGCTCCGACGCCCGCACTCGCGAGCAGCAAGACTCCCGGCTGCCAGGCCGGCTCGGTTGCCTCAGGTGCGTTGACGCTGAGAAGGTAGCTGGTAACCAGCGCTGTGGCCGTGGCGGTGTGACCCGAGGGCCAGGACCGTCGTGAGTCCAGCGACCGCGCCGCCTCCACGGCTGCCCCCGTATACAGCACCGGGCGATTCCGCCCGACCAGGGCCTTGGTGACCTCGACCGCCCCCAGGGCCAGCGCTGCGGACTGGGCCAGGACCGCCACGTGGGCGGCGGCGGGGTCGGGAGCGCGGTGCGCCGCCAGGTCCCACGCTGCGAAGAGGCCAATGCCTAGTACGGCGGTGGTGCTGAGGGTCTCCCAGAGCGCCCGAGGCTCCGCGATCGCCCATCGATCAAACCACGGCACCGCCGCACGATTGCACGGGGCGCACGCCGGTGGCTCGTCGTTGATCCCCAGCACATGTGGTGCCGCGAACAAGATGGCGCCGGCCAGGATCACTGCTCCGTCGGCCGGCTTGAGCGGTGCGTCCGCGCTCTGCGCTAGCGTGACCTGAGGCGGTGCAAGGAGGGTGGCCAAAATGCCCCAGACCCGGATCCTGATGATCAGGCTCGACCTCTCAGAACGATGACCCACATGTGTGCCGAGGTCGCCCAGGTGCATCCGGCTCATCCTCACATGCCCGTCGCCCTCGGAGCCCCCGCCGGCTTCGGCAACGGCTTCCGCGGCAGCTTCTCGTCCCGGTTGGCCGTCTGATACACGAACGTCGCCACGATCACGGCGTTCTGCATCATGTCGAACGGCTGGAGCCGCTCGTAAACATCCATGTTCGAGTGGTGGGTCCGGGTGCTGTACTCCACCGGATCCTGAATGAACTGGAAGCCCGGCAGCCCGACCGCGTCGAACGCCAGGTGATCCGTGCCGCCGGTGTTGCGAATGGCGAGCGTGGTCATGCCGAGGTTCTGGAACGGCTCCATCCAGCGCTCGAAGATGGGCGCCACGGCCTCGTTGCCCTGGAGATAGACGCCGCGGATCCGCCCGGTGCCATTGTCCACGTTGAAGTACCCGGAAACCAAAGCGTGCTCGGGCTTGAGCTGCATGGTCTCGCGGTCGGCGAAGTGGTCTCGGACATACGCGCGGGAGCCCAAGAGGCCCTGCTCTTCCCCGGTCCACAGCGCAATCCGCAAGGTGCGCCGGACCCTCAGCCCGGTCGCTTTGAGAATGCGCACGGCCTCGAGCATGACGGCGGAGCCCGCCGCATTGTCGGTGGCCCCGGTGCCGCCGTGCCAGGAATCGAAGTGTGCGCCCAGCATGACCAGCTCGTCGGCCTGGTCGGTGCCGGGGATCTCGGCCACCACGTTGAACGAGTTCCGATCGTCGTCGTAGAACCGGTTTTGGATATCCACCTGGAGCGTCACCGGCACGCCCTTCTCCAGCATCCGGGCGACGCGACCGTAGTGCTCCACCGCGAGGGACACGGTGGGTGGGTACTGCGCGGCAGTGGGATCGCGCGGGCCGTTACCGGTGCCGAACACGGTGCCCCCATTACCGCGGCCGGGGTAGAGCACCGCCGCGACGCCCTCGTCCAGGTAGAACTGCATCCGCTTCTGGTTGAACTGCTGGAAACCAGGTCCGCCGCCGCCGAACGGACGCGGCGGGGAAGGCTGCATCGCGAGCTCCGAAAGCTCCTGGTCCGTGAGGCGGCGCGCCGGCGCGTCCCAGAGCGGTTGGACCTCAGGCAGCCGCTGGGCCAGCACGACCTTGCCACGGAGCTTGCCCCGGAACCGGGCGAAGTCCGGTTCGCTGTCCACCACAGCCATCACG
>JACPAP010000229.1 GCA_016180765.1 Gemmatimonadota bacterium | reverse complement strand
GGGGCCACGTAAGCGGCTTCAATCCCCGGGACGCGTTCGTCACCGGGCTGCTGCGGGCCTGCGCTGATGCAGTCATGGTCGGCGCCGGAACACTGCATGGGGATCCCGGGCACGTGCGCACGGCGTCCTTCATTTTTCCCGAGGCCCAACGCCGCTACGCCGAGCTGCGGCAGGCGCTCCGGAAGACAACGCTTCATCCGCTCAACGTCATCATCTCCGGCAGCGGGCGCGTGGATCTGGCTGAACCCACCTTCCACACCCCCGGCCTTAAGACCCTGATCGTCACCAGCCGTGCCGGCCGCGCGCATCTCGAAGCGACGCACGGAGCCGCACTGGCAACGACCCGCGTGGCAACGGCCGGCGACGGCCCAGCCCTCGCCCCGGAGGTGATCCTAACGCTGCTGTACCGGGACCTGGGCGTCCGTTTGCTGGTGCACGAGGGAGGGCCAACGCTGTTAGGCCCGTTCCTCGCCGAGGGCCTCATCGACGAGCTGTTTTTGACCATAGCTCCGTGGGTCGCGGGCCGGAGCACGGACACCCGGCGCCCGGGCCTCGTCGAGGGAGTGACATTCTCTCCAGAAGCGGCGCCCGGGCTCGAGCTAGTCAGTGCGAAGCAAGCCGGCGACCACCTTCTGCTTCGCTACCGGGCTCAGCTCCTGGCGCAGACCATGGGTCGTGCCGCTCCCGCCGACGCGGTAAGGGTCGATCATGGCCGCACCACCGGTACGGTCACATGTGACGGAAATCTCGCCGCCCGATAGATCCGGTGGGCCTGCCTCTGGAAGTCCGTCTCCTTCGCCTCGAAGATGTTGGGCACGAAGGTCTGCGGATTCCGGTCAATGATCGGGAACCAGGTACTCTGCACCTGCACCATGATCCGGTGGCCCCGCTTGAACGTGTAGTTCTGCGTGTGCAAGCTCCAGCTGTATTCCAGCACTGAGTCCCGAGGAATCGCCACGGGTCGCTCGAAGCCGGTGCGATAGCGCCCGCGGAACACCTCGTTGGACACCATCAGCGCGTTCCCGGCCAGGCTCCAGTTCTCCGGGTACCGCTCGGGATAGACGTCAATCAGCTTGACCACCCAGTCCGCGTCGGTCCCGGTGGTCGCGGCGAACAGGCGCGCCACCACGTCGCCGGCGATGGTCACGTCCTCCGTGAGCGGCTCGCTCTCGTAGCTCAACACGTCCGGCCGGTGTTTCACGAACCGCTGGTCTTCCACCAGCCAGGTGGGCCAGCCCGATCCGCCCGGGAAGTAGGTCGCCGGGATGGGCCGGTGGCGGTACGGCACCGGGTGCGCGGGGTCGGACACGTAAGCATCGAACGCGTTGGAACCGCCCGCGGGCGCGTCGAACGAAAGCCGGCCGTCGGGATGGAAGTACAGGTTGCGGTCGTCCGTCTGTCGCTTGGGCGGCCACGCGTCCCAGCGCCGCCACTGATTCGAGCCGGCCTCGAAGGTCAAGGCTTCGGGGAAGTTGCGCGAGCCTTTGTCCTTCAGGAAGAACGCGAAGAACGGCGCCTGCACCTGCTCGCGGAAGTACTGCGACGTGGGATTGTCGAATGAGATGGGGCCCAGCTTGTCACCGGTGCCGCGGGACCAGCCACCGTGGTTCCAGGGACCGACGACGAGATAGTTGATCCCCTGGGTGTCGTGCTTTTCCAGCTCGTCGTAGATCCGGATCGGGCCGTAGAAATCCTCCTGGTCCCACCAACCCGCCACGTTGAGCGCCGGCACCGTCGCCGACTTGAGGTGCGGGATCAGCGTCTGGCGCTTCCAGAATTCGTCGTAGTCCGGATGAGCGACGTAATCGTTCCAGGTGGGGATCTTTCCCATCAGGTATTTGAGATTGACGTTCGACAGCGGCCCCAGCTCCAGGTACCAGTCGTAGGTATCGTAGCGGTCGAACTCGAACTGGGTCTGCTCCTTAGACGTCTCCATCCGGGCGGCGTACTCGAACCCGTAGCTTAGTCTGAATGCCCCGTTGTGGTGGAAGTCTTCGCCCAGCCACATGTCGGCGGGCGAGGCCTGGGGCGAGATCGCCTTGAGCCCGGGGTGCGGTTCCAGCGCGCCCATGATGGTGGTCCATCCGTCGTACGAGACCCCCAGGATGCCAACCCGCCCGTTGTGGTTGGGCACATGCTTGAGCAACCAGTCAATGGTGTCGTAGGTGTCGGTCCCTTCGTCGATCGCCTTGGCATCGCCCGGTGAGCGCGCGGGGCGCTGCATGACGAACGTCCCCTCGGAGCGATAGCGGCCGCGGATGTCCTGGAACACGAAGATGTAGCCCTCGTCCGCCAAGTCTTTGAAGTACGCCACGAAATTCCCCTGCCACCCCTCGATCCCGTACGGGGTCCGCTTCATGACGAAGGGCAGCGGGCCGGACTGATTCTTGGGAACCAGGATCTTGGTGTGCAGCCGGACGCCGTCCCGCGTGGGGATCATGGTGTCCATCACGGAGAAGCGGTCGGCGACCTGCGCCTGCTGGGCCGGAAGCGCCCCGGCCGGAAGCAAGAGCGCCGCGCTCAGGCCAAGCGCCAGCCCGAGCGTCCAGAGTACCAGGCGCCGCCCGATCATCGCTTGCCGTCCAAGTCGGCGATCAAGCGTTTAAGCAACACTTCGGTGCGCTTCAGGTCCTCGCGGAAATCGAAACTATCCGTGTCGGCGATCTCCATGCGGAGATCCGACAGATACTCGGTGAGCACGCTATGCAACTTCTTCGCTTCATCGTCGGTGAGCTTGAGCTCTGGCATACCGGCCTCCTACGAAAGGCAGCCACCTGTAAGCTGCACGAGCAACGGTGGCTTGCGCCAGCGCGTAGCTTTGAAACCGAGAGGAAGGTCCCATGATGGTGTCGGCGGGGTGGATGGCATTGGGGATGGCACTCCAGGCTCCGGCGGATACCGGCGCAGTGCTCTACGGCGCCTGGTGCAGCTCCTGCCATGGGGCGGATGGGCGGGGCGTCTCCAGGCCGACGGTGCGGCTCGAGGTGCCGGCCGCCGATCTCGCCGATTGCGCCATCAGCAGCGCGGAGCCGGAAGACCGCTGGATCGCGATCGTGCGAGACGGCGGGGCATCCGTGGGGCTCTCGATCGACATGCCGGCCTATGGCGACGCCGCGACCCCGGAACAGCTCCGGGCCGTGGTCCGCTACATCCGCGCGCTGTGCGGTGAGCCGGGGTGGCCCCCCGGCGAACTCAATCTCCCGCGTCCGTTCCTCGCGGAGAAGGCGTTCCCGGAGAACGAAGTCGTGGTGGCGGCCCACGGGCGGGGCCAGGAGCTGATCTACGAGCGGCGCATCGGCCGGCGGCTTCAAGTCGAGGGAGCCGCGCGGACGGTCGCAGATTCGTCCCCGGAATTCGGTGGCTTCACCGCCGCCCTCAAGTACAACGTCTGGCATAGCCTCGCGAGACGCGCGCTCGTCAGCATCGGGCTGGAGGTCACGCCGCCCTGGGGGCGGCAACCCCTCTGGGAAGTGGAGCCGTTCGTGGCGTATGGCTGGAACCCCGGCGGCGGCGCCACCGTGATTCAGGGCGAGGTCCTGGCGCCGTGGGAAGACACCGAGGGATGGACCGGCGGGCAGCTGCGCCTGGGTGTGGGACAGCAGATCGGCCGAGTGGTGCCGATGCTCGAGGCCGGCTGGACCGTGCCGCGTGAGGGCCAACAAACGCTGGCCTTGTTCCCGCAGCTCTGGGTGCAGCTCTCACGCCTGGGTCACGTGGCGGCCTCGGCGGGGGTCGAGCTGCCGGTCGCCGGACCCGACCCGCGCCGGGCCCGGCTGGTAGCCTTCTTCCTCTGGGACTACGGCGACGGGCCGCTCCACCGGGGGTGGTGACCACTCGCGGGGACTCGACGTTCGGGGGCGCTCAGGCATGAGCAAAGGGCGCGCTGGGCGAATGAGGGCGTCGGTCGGTCCCGCAGGGCGGCCGAGTGGGTCCCGAAGCGCGCGTCAGTGAAGCGCGCGCCATGAACCCCACTCGTCTGTGGCGCGCGCGGAACTGCAGCGCGCGGAGGGACCTACCCGGCCGCCCGGAGGGACCCCACCGGGGCTCTCATCGCCTAACCTGCCCCGGCCGCTGGGCTCTCACCGGCGGGGCCGGCTCGGCCAGGATCTCCACTTTCTGCGTCTCCAAGAGCTTCAAGGCCTCCTGGACCGCCCGCTCCAGCTGCGGGTCGCGACCGGCGGCCACGTCTTTGGGCGTCTGTTCCACCGGCACGTCCGGCGCCACGCCCAGGTTTTCCACGTCCCACTCGCCCTTCAGGTTGTAGAACCCGCCGCGCGGGGCGGTGATGGAGCCCCCGTCCATCAAGGGCGGCACGTCCCAGATTCCCACCAGCCCGCCCCAGGTGCGGGTGCCCACCAGCGGGCCAATGCCCATCGCCCGGAACATGAACGGCAAGAGGTCGCCGCCCGAGCCGGCCGCTTCGTTGATGATCATCACCTTGGGGCCGAAGATGCCGGCGTTGGGGTTGCGGAATGGCTTCTTCTGTCCCACCGGATTGTTGAAGAAGCCGGTGAGGCCGCGCCGCAGGTAGTCCACCATATAGTCGGCCGCGGAGCCGCCTCCGTTAAACCGCTCGTCCACCACCGCGCCCTGCTTGTCCTGTTGCGCGAAGTAGTAGCGGTTGAAGTACTCGTAGCCCGCGGTCGAAGTGTTCGGGAGCCACACGTATGCCAGGCGGCCGCCGGACAACTGATCCACCTTGCGGCGGTTGGCCTCGACCCAGGCGCGCTGGCGGAGCTGCGCCTCGCTCGCCACCGGGACCACGGTGATGGTCCGGGCGCCATCCATGGTGGGGCGATCGTTCAGCGTGAGGGCCACCTGCTTGCCGGCCGTGCCCTCGAAGAACCGGTGGAAGTTGGCCGAGCCGGGGATCTCGACGCCGTTGACCGCGAGGACGTAATCGCCCACCGAGACCCGGATCCCTGGTCCGGCCAGCGGCGCGCGGAGGTTGGGATTCCAGTTTTCGCCGGTCAGGATCCTGGTGATCCGGTACCGGCCGTTCTCCACGGCAAGGTCGGCGCCGAGCAGCCCGACGGACACCGTGTCTACGTCTGGAAGGTCGCCGCCGAAGGTGTACGAATGCCCGATGGACAGCTCTCCCGCCAGGTTCTGCAACAGGTAGCTGAAATCCGACCGGTGGGCGACGTGCGGGAGCCAGGGCTCGTACCGCCGCCATACGGCGTCCCAATCGGCGCCCTGGAAGTTCCGCACGTAGAGGTAGTCGCGCTGGTAGCGCCACGCCTCGCGTAGCATCTGCTTCCACTCGGCCCGCGGGTCCACCTTGACGCGAACGGCGGTGTCCAGCTTTCCGTCGCCGACCGTCTTCTGGCCCGCGTCGGTGGACACGATCCCCCACTGCCCTTGCTGGGCGCCATAGAGCAGCTTCTTGCCATCGGCGGAGACGATCGCGGTCTGGATGCCCTCGAGGAACGGCTCGCCCTTCCGTTTCTTGAGGTCGTACCGCTGGAGCAGCAGCCCCTGCTGGTTGGGGCGAGCCTCCCCATAGAAAAAGACATCTTCCGATCCTGCGACGAGACGCCGGTAATCCCGCAGCGGCACGTCCACCGCGAGAATCCGCTGATCGATCCCCTGGAGGTCGATGCGAACCACTGGAACCGAGTCCTTCGCCTGCGGCTTCTCCTCCTTCTTCGGCTCCTCCTTGGGTTTCTCCTCGTCGCTCTCCGGAAGGAGGGGCGAGGGCTGGTCCGCCTTGAGGACCGCGAGGTAGATCCCGCGCTCCTCGGGCCGCTCATAGGACGACATGTCCAGCCAGCCGACGTTCAGCGCGAACTTGGTACTGGCCAGGAAGTAGAGGTACTTGCCGCTCCGGTCCCAGGCCGGGGCGAGGGCGTCCGACATGCCGTCCGTGAGCTGGAACGCCTTCGCCTGATCCACCGAGTAGACCATGACCGCGTGGAACTGGTTGTCCAGCCGCTTGGCGTAGGCCAGCCACTTCGAGTCCGGGGACCAGACCGGATCCACCGTGCGCTGAGGGTGCGCGTACTGGTCGGTGTCCACCCGGGTGACCTTCGCCGAGCCCGCGTCCACGTCCCACAGATTGAGCTTCGCGTCGGTGAACGCCAGGCGCTTGGAGTCCGGCGACCAGGCCGGCGTGTAGTAGAACGACGGCTCGGGTACCGGGATCACGCGTGGCCGCGTGAGACCGTCCTGCGAGCCGATCACCAGCCGATACTCTCCGCTCTCGTCAGAGAACCAGGCAACTTGTTTGCCGTCCGGGGCCCAGGACGGCGTGCGATCGGCCACCCCGGGGCTCTGAGTCAGGTTCCGGAAGCTTCCCTTCTCGGCCGGAATCGTGACGATCTCGCCTCGGGCCTGGAACGCGACCCGCGCCCCGGAGGGTGAAAGAGCGGGATTGGTGAGGGCGCGGCCCACGTCCTCCCAATGCGGCCGCAGCCACGGGAAATCGCCCCGGACCTGGATGTCCACCGGCGCGCTCGTACCGGTCGCCGGGTCGAGGAGGTGGATCCGGCCGGCCTGCTCGAACACCACCGCACCACCTCCGGCGTCCAGGCTCTTGACGTCGTAGTCGGAGAAATGCGTGAGCTGCTTCAGCGCCCGGGCGCCCGTGTCGTAGACGTAGACGTTGACGGCGAGGTCGCGATCCGATAGAAAAAAGACGGTGTTGCCCATCCACACCGGGGCGAGGTCGTTCGAGTTGTCCCACGGCAGCTTCTCCACCTCGTAGCCGCCCAGGTTGATGAGGCGAATCGGCTGGGTCTGCCCCCCGCGATAGTTCCGCCACTGGTTATTGGGCGGCGGCAGCTCCTGGTAGGCGAAGCGTCGCCCGTCCGCCGAAGGCGAGCCCGCGTGGGCGCGCGGGATGGGCAGCGGCTCGGGGCTCCCGCCCTCGACCGCCACGGTCCAAAGCCGCTGGTAGGACACCGGCGCACTGGTTCGGCCGGACGCGAAGACCACCCGCTTGCCGTCCGGCGTCCAGCCGCGCGCGAGGTCGGGTCCCGGATGCCACGTGAGCCGCTCGGGCTGGCCGCCCTCGGCGGGCATCAGGTAGACGTCTACGTTCCCGTCGTATTGCGCCGTGAAGGCGATGAGGCGGCCGTCGGGCGAGAAGTGCGGATCCGACTCTTGTCCGGGGAACACGGTGAGTCGCCGCGCGTCGCCGCCCGCGCGCGGCACCACCCACAGGTCGTTGGCGTAGGCGAAGGCGATGGCCGTCTCGCTCACCGTCGGCTGGCGCAGCAGCAGGGTGGTCTGCGCCGGCGCCGTCGAAGGCCCCGCAATGGCGGCGACGATGGGAACGGCAGCACATGCGGAGAAGCGTCGGATCGAGGACATGGATGCTCCCGGACAGCGCGTCGAAGGATGCCAGACTGAGGATGACCCACGTTACGCGGCCGCGGCGGCGGGCGCCAGCGCCGCTCTCAGTAGCCCTCGCCGTCCCGCGCCGCTACGGCCTTCCCCCGGTGGATGCGGAAGAGCACCACGAAATACGCCGCGGCGATGGGGAACCCCACGGCCCACCAGCCCAGCGCGGTGCGCAAACCCGCCGCCGTGTTGGACGCCGTGGCCACCAGCATCCCGGCGAGCCAGGCCGACGATCCCAGGAACGCCACCAGCGCCTGCCCGCGCGCGAGCCCCACGAACACCGCCACCAGCCCGGCGATGGCCGCCACCAGACGGGAGCCGCCGGAATGTCAGGTGCGGGTCCGTGGCCCGCAAGCGCCAGCGGGACCACTTCGCTCGGGCTTCGCAGTGGATCTTCCACCATTTCTCCGGCCGGTACCGGCCCACCAGATTGCGCGCATGTTGAATTCTCGCTTTCTCCCGCTCCAGCAGCTGCTCGCCGGCCGCTATTCCATCGAGCGGGAGCTGGGACGCGGCGGAATGGGGATCGTGCTGCTGGCGCGGGACGTGGCGCTGGACCGGTTGGTCGCCATCAAGCTTCTGCCGCCGGACCTCGCCCACGACAGCGGCGTGCACGAGGCCGCCTGGGCCCTGGCGTACGCACACGAGCGCGGGGTGGTGCACCGGGACGCGAAGCCCGAGAAACATCATGATAAGAGCGGGCCACCGATCCGGCGCTCACGGATACGGTGGCCGCGCTGGAGAACCTGCGCCTGGCGCGCTGCTCCGGCTGACGGCCGGCGCGGGGTCGGTCAACGATCTCACCGCCCACCTCGAGAAGGCGCGTGCCACTGGGGACCGGGTTGACGTAGAGCTGGGTGCGCGCGACGAGGTGCGGCGGCTGCGAGGGTAAGTAGTGTAGCGTCCCATGGGGGTGCGTCCCGGAGCGCGCGTCAGTGAAGCGCGCGCCATGAAACCCGTTCGTCTGCGGCGCGCGCGGAACTGCAGCGCGCGCAGGGACGCACCCCCATGGGACGCGACACTAGCCCCCCAGCCGCCGGATCGGAATCCGCACCTTGAGCCTCTCCCACTCCACCACCAACTCGGTGCCATTCCCGCTCGGCGGCGCGAAGCTCAGCGTGAGCATCTCCACCGGCGGACTGATCTGCTCCACCGGCACGCTCCCCTTCCCTACGTCGTCCGCCTGCACCGCGGCGTCAATGGGGATGCCCCAGCGGCTCACCGCCCGGTTGACGTGCACCTCCCACTCCCGCTCACTCGCCACCACGTACAGCGAGTACGACCCCGGCGCCACGCGCACGCCGGCGATCTCCGCCGCAACGGGCAGGTGCAGCGTCGTGGGCTCGTTGGCGCCGAGGCGCCACGGCTGCCCGTACGGCACCAACTCGCCGGCCACCTGACGCCCCCGCACGGAAGGCCGACCGTAACAGACCTTGAGCACCGCGCCGGCCACGGTCACCTGGGCGGAGTCCAGCGGACTCGGCCGCGCGGCGAGCGCCGCCGCATCCCCCCGGCGCGCGCATCCCGGCACCGGTGTCTGCGCCTGAACCACGGCCGCCAGCAATATCAACCACGTGGTCATCAATCATCCCTCCCGGGCCACGCGACGCGGCCCGACGCAAGAATACGGCTCGGAGTGGAAAGCGTCCAAACGGATGTCTCTAGCATACGGCGACGGCACCCGGGCGGCCAGCGCCCGGTTGGTCACCGAGGGACCGCGCTGAATCGTGAAGGGCCCTTCACAAGACCTTGCGAGTTTCGATAGCGGCGTCGGCGTACAATGCTTCTTGCGTAAGGGGCCGGGCCAAGAGAAGGGTGCCTCCGGGCACCTGACGGGACTTGGAACAACCGATCCCCTGGGGGCGGACCTGAGGCCCGCCCGACCGACCCTGCGCCGGCGCCGGTCGCCCAACGACGGCGTCACATAGATAAAGATGGGCCGCTCGGCCCATCGAGCCGGTTGGCTACGGCGTGTCAGGCATCCTGCCGCTCGGCAGGGTTCTCGCGGGAGGGGCGAGCGGGCAGTTCCCCAGGCCTGGTCTGACACGCCGTGGTCTTTTTTTGTCCCCCCGCGCCAGCGCACCGTTTCACAACACCGTGCTCCGGAACGGAGCGCCCGGCATTCCTCGTGACCCGCGTCACACGTGCGTAACACGTTGTGGCGCATGCTGTTGGTAGACTGCCGCGCCGATTGGCGCGCGGCACGGGCCTTGCCACTCTGCTCCGGCGACAGGCAGCACGTCGCTCGCCTGCGAGACCTCTTATCAGGAGCAGAGTGCATCATGAACCCGACCCGCAGTTCCCTGGCCGCCGTTGCCGGCCTGTTGCTCGTCGCAGCGTGTAGCGACGGCACCGGCCCGGGCACCAGCCTCGCCCTCTCGTTCTCGACGCGGCTCCCCGCCGGCGCAGCGGCGCCCAGCCGAGCCCCATCGTTCGGTGCCGCGGTCACCGGGGCGGACACGCTCACCGACGGCACCAACACCCTGATCATCACCAAGGCGGAAATCGTGCTCCGCGAGATCGAGCTGGAGCGCCAGGACGTGGTTGACTGCGACGTGGAGCCGGAACCGGCCGGTTGCGAGGAGTTCGAGACCGGTCCCGTGCTGGTGGACCTGCCGCTGGGGCCGGGCGCGGTCCAGCAGCTGGCGATTGAGGTCGAGCCGGGTACCTACGTGGAGGTCGAATTCGAGATCCACAAGGTCAGCAAGGACGATCCGGAAGACGCGGCGTTCCGCGAGGCCCACCCGGACTTCATAGAGAAGAGCATCCGAGTTCAGGGCACCTTCAACGGTCAGCCGTTCACCTACGAGACCGATCTGAACGTCGAACAGGAAGAGGACTTCGCGCAGCCGCTGGTCATCACCGAAACCACCACCAGCGCCAACCTGACCATCCGGGTCGGCCTGGCGACTTGGTTCCGCGCGCTCGACGGGAGCCTGGTGAACCCGGCCACCGGCAACAAGGGCGGCCAGAATGAGGGCCTGATCAAGGAGAACATCAAGCAGTCCATCGAGGCCTTCGAGGACCACGATCACGACGGGAACGAGGACTGAGCAGGGGTTACATTAGGGTGCGCAGCCCGGTCACGGCCGGGCTGCGCCATCCCCACGCACCGAGGAGAGCTCGTCACATGCGCATCATTGCCGCTGCTGTCCCGCTGCTCGCGCTGGCTTGGCTGGCTTCGCCCAGCGCGCCCCCGGTCTTGCAGCCGCCAGCGACACACTCACCGACGGCACCAACACGCTCATCATCACCAAGGCGGAGATCGTGCTCCGGGAGATCGAGCTGAACCAGCAGGAGGCGGCCAACTGCGACGTGGAGCCCGCGGGCTGTGAAGACGTGGAGTTTGGTCCGGTGGTGGTGGACCTGCCCCTCGGCCGCGGCGCTCAGCAGCAGTTCTCCGTCGAGATCCCGCCGGGCACGTACCGGGCCATCGAGTTCGAGATCCACAAAGTGAGCTCGGACGACCCGGCGACGTTGCGGCAGCAGTATCCCTACCTCGTGGACCAGAGCATTCGGGTTCAGGGCACCTACAACGGCCAGCCGTTCACGTTCCTGACCGACCTGAATGTGGAGCAGACCCTGCTCTTCAATCCTCTGCTGGTCGTGACGGACACCACCACGGCCACCAACGTCACCATTCTGGTTTCGCTCGCGGCCTGGTTCGTGGGGCCGGACCACAAGCTGCGAGACCCGGCGACCGGGAACAAGGGCGGCGTGAACGAGAGCATGATCAAAGAGAACATCAAGCAGTCCATGGAAGCATTTGAGGACCACGATTTCGACGGCCAAAGCGATCCGTGACCTCCCGCAACGCGGCTGACAGTCCCGTGCTGGCCGTGATTCACCTGTCGGACTCGTTCCGCGCAGCCTGGAGTGAGCTGGCCGCCGAACTGGACGTGCGGTACGCGGTGCTGGAGCCGTCGGCGTCACCCTCGGCGGACACGATAGCTGTGATCTTGGCGGCGGGCGGCGAGGAAGATCGAGCCCTGGATCTCCTGCCCTTCGCCTCTCGACCCCAGAACGGGGTTCCCCTGTACGTGGTGGGCGCGCGCGAATCCCACCGGTTCGCCGCCGAAGCGGTTCGGCGGGGCGCCTCCGACTACTTCGTGCTCCCGGGCGACCTCGACCTGTTGCGCCGCACGTTGCGGGCGCGGGTGGAAGCCGCCCGCGAGCGGGCGCGGCGCTCCGGAGAACTGCGCGGCCCGGGCGATCCCTTCCGCGAGCTGCTGGGCGGGAGCGCGGCGCTTCGCGCGACCCTCACCAAGGCCCGCCGGGTGCTGCCCCATGCCGACGTCACCGTGCTCATCACCGGCGAGACCGGCACCGGCAAGGAGCTGTTGGCCCGGGCACTGCACGAGGGCGGCTCCCGGGCGGATGGCCCGTTCGTGGCGGTCAACTGCGCCGCCATCCCGTCGCAGCTTCTGGAGAGCGAGCTGTTCGGCCACGAGCGCGGCGCCTTCACGGACGCCCACCAGGCCAAGCGAGGGCTGTTCGAAGAGGCCGACGGCGGTACGCTCTTCCTGGACGAAGTCGGCCATCTGCCGCTGCCGCTCCAGGGCAAGCTGCTCCGCGCGCTGGAGGAGAAACGCATCCGGCGGGTGGGTGGCACCGAGAGTCGGTCCGTGGACGTGCGCATCATGGCCGCCACCCATCTGGATCTGGGCGGCGCCGTGCGGCGGGGCGAGTTCCGCGAGGACCTGTTCTATCGGCTCAACGTGGTGAGCCTCGAGCTCCCGCCCCTCCGCGAGCGGGGCGGCGACGTGGAGCTGCTGGCCGAGGCTTTCATCGCCGCGCTCGCCGCCCGGTACCGCCTGCCACGCCCGGAGCTGGCGGTCAACCTGCGCGCGGCGCTCCGCTCGCACACCTGGCCGGGCAACGTCCGCGAACTGCGGCACGCCATCGAGCGGGCGCTGCTCCTCTCGGAGCCCGGGACCCTCAACCCCGCGGAGCTGTTGCCGCAGGCGGGCGCATCGCCCGTCGCGGTGCACGGACCCTCGGGTCCCGCCACGCTGGCACAGGTGATCGCCGCCGCGGTGGAGGCGGCGCTGGCCCGGCACGACGGCAACAAGAGCGCCGCCGCGCGCGAGCTGGGCATTTCGCGCCAACGGCTGCAGCGCATTCTGGATCACGCCGATGACGGCGACGCTTGACGATCCCCTGAAAGCGGCGCGCCGCGCGGTGCACGCCGGCCAGTTCCGGGATGCCTGGGAGGAGCTGGCCCGCCAGCCGGACCCGGCCCGCCGCTCGCCCGAGTGGTACCTGCTGGCCGCCCTGGCGCGCTCGCGCCTGGGCGAGTTTGGGCCCAGCCGGGCGGCGGCGCTTCAGGCGCGGGACGCGTACCGCGTGCTGGGAGACGTGGACGGCGAGATGCGAGCCGAGAACGTGGCCGCCGCCGGCGCCTTGGCGTTGGGTGCGCTGGCGGAGGCCGAGCGGGGGTTCGGCCGCGCCCTCGAGCTGGCCGAGCGGGTGTCGGACGAGTTGATGATGGCCCGGTGCGCCAACAACCTGGGCAACGTCGCGTTCTACCTGGGCGACGACGGCGTGGCGTTGGGCTACTACCGGCTCGCCGGGGCACGCTTCGGGCGGGTGGGCCACCGGCACGGGCTGGCCGAGACCTTGATCAACACAGGGTTGGTGTGGCGCGATCTGGACCGCCTGGCGGACAGCCAGGAAGCGGCGGAGCGCGCGCTCGAGGTCGCGGAGGTGATCGCCAACCGCCGGCTCCTGGCGCAGGCGCTGGCCATGCGCGGCGAAGCCCTGGGCCTCGCCGGCGACCTCCCGTTGGGGCGCGCCCAGGTCCAGCGCGCGCTCGCGCTCGCCCGCCAGCAGGAGGATCACCTGGCCGAAGTGGAGGCGCTCAGGATCTCCGGCAACCTGGAGCGTGAAGCCCGAAGCTTCGAGCGGGCCGAGCAGCTGGAGCGCGAGGCGCTCGCGCTGGCCACCGCCCTGGCGCATCCGTGGACGGTGGCGACCGTGCAGCGCGACCTGGGTGAGCTGTACCAGCGCGCCGGGCGGCCCTCGGACGCCGCTCGCGCCTTCGAGGCGGCGGCGGCGGCGTACCAACAGCTCGGCGCCCAGAGCCGCGCCGAGCGGGTGCGGGCCCGGGTGGCCGGCGCTTAGTTTAGGGTAGTGAGTTGCGAGAGCATCGGCGAGTCGTGGCGACCGCCCGGAACCCCTGCGCGCCCCAGTTGATCACCAACACGCATCAATGACCATGCCGCCGCTTGCGCATTTGCCGGCGGCGCCGGCTGCCCTGCTTCCGGCGCCCACGATGCTTCTTGGGATAGCCCACCTGGGTTCACCCCCTTCCGCTGCATTCAGAGGGTTCCACGGCTCACAAGAATGATATCGAATATTGAACAGGGAATGGTGAAGTTCGACGGGACCTTCAAGGTTCAACATTGCTCGTTCGATATTCACCATGGTTCACCATTCCCGCGTGCCCTCCGTCGCCGCCTCCTGCCCACGTGTCATGGCCCGCCACAGGTAGTACACCGGCACCCCCAAGGCCACGATGATCAACCCCGGCCAGGTGTACTGCGGCTTGAGAACCAAGAGGTCCACGCCGATCAGCCCGGTGGCCAGGACGTAGGCGGCGGGCAGCCACGGATACCCCACTGCCCGCACCGGGCGTTCGGCGTCCGGCCGCCGTACTCGAAGCGCGAACAGGCCGATCGCGGTAAGCATGTAGAACAGGACGGCGGCGAAGACGACGTAATCCAACAGCTGGCTGTAGGTGCCTGAAAGGCAGAGCACGCTGGTCCAGATGCCCTGCACCACCAGCGCGAACGTGGGGGTCCGGTGCACCACATGGAGCGTGCCGGTACGGCGGAAGAACAGGTCGTCCCGGGCCATGGCGTAGTACACCCGGGCGCCCGACAGAATAAGCCCGTTGTTGCAGCCGAACGTCGAGATCATGATCGCGATCGCCATGACGTAGAGCCCGGCCGGCCCGAACATGGCCTGGAGCGCCGCGGTGCCCACGCGGTCCTGCGGCGCGTGGGCCATGGCGTCGGCCGGTAACACGCTCAGGTACGCCACGTTGGACAGCAGGTACAGCACGGTGACCATCAGCGTGCCCAGCCCCATGGCGAGCGGGATGTCCTTGGCCGGGTTCTTCAACTCATCCGCGGCGAACCCGACGTTGTTCCAGGCGTCCATCGCGAACAGCGACCCCACCATGGCGGCGCCGATGACCGGTAGGAAGGCGGACAGGGACGCGCCTTCCGGCAGCCATGCCCCGCCGAAGTTCGCCGCGACCACCTCGGGCTTACGGAACAGCGCGGCGCCGAGCAGGACCAGGCCGGCCAGCGTGGCGACCTTGATGGCGGTGAGGGAGGTCTGAATGAACGCGGCCGTCTTCACGCCCCGGTAATTGATCCACGTCAGCACCACAATGGACAGAATCGCGAAGATGCGTTGCGCCGACAGGCCGACCTCGATCGGGCCGCTCGGCAGCTGCACCGTCCCGCCCACGAAGACGTCCGGGGAGAGCGCCGGGAACAGCACCGCGGTGAACCGTGCGAACGCCACCGCGACCGCGGCGATCGTCCCGGTCTGAATCACCAGGAACAGGGTCCAGCCGTAGAGGTAGCCGAACAACGGGGAGATCCCCTCGCGGAGGTACACATACTGGCCTCCGGCGTGCGGGAACATGGCGGCCAGCTCGCCGTAGGCCAGCGCGCCCAGCACCGTCACCATCCCGGAGACGGCCCACACCAGCAGCAGCACGCCGGGGGTGTGCACTTGCCGGAGGATATCCGCCGACACGATGAAGATGCCGGAGCCGATCATCGCGCCGGCCACCAGCGCGGTAGCGTCCAGGCGGGAGATCGCTTTGACGAACTCCGGTTTCGCCGTCACGTCACCCCCTGTCCCTCTCGGGTTGGGACCCGGCCGTCCGCAGGCGCCAGCCCAGGAGCGCCGGCACCAGCGCGATACCCATCACGATCAAGCCGGAGACGACGTACGCCGGGTTGCCCGAGGTGAGGAGCGGCATCCCGATCTGCACGGCGTCGATCACGAAGTGCGCCACGATACAGGCCAAGAGGCCGAACTGCAAGAACGCCAGACCGAAGAACACGCCCCCGATCGTGAGCTCGATCCCTCGCAGATACACCGGAAAGACCGGGTAGTTGGAGTGGCCGAACGCCCAGATCGCAGCCGGCACCAGCAGCGCCAGCGCGGTGGAGCGGGCGTACCGTTTGATCAACGAAATGCCGAACAGCCGGTAGGTCGTTTCCTCCGTGACCGCAGCCACCAAGCTGATGGTGAGGGGCGCGAGAAAAGGCCAGTAGACGTTGAAGATGTTGGAATACGGACCCTCGGCGGGCAGCCACGCGCCCAGGTACCGCTGAGCGATCACGTAGAAGATCGTGAGGTAACCCAGGATGGCGAAGCCGACCGCATATCCGCTGAAGCTGGCGCGCGCCCGCTCCGCCGGATCGAGGCGCCCCATGACCGCGTCCATGAACCCGCCCAGGCTCCGCGGGAAGGCCTCGCGACCGAGGCTTTCGCCCGCGGTCGCCGTGAACAACACCCACAGGCCGTACGTGGCCGTTCCGAGCAGCAGGATCAAGACCAGCATTCCGATGTACGTACCCCACCCCAACTCGGTGGAGTAGGCGTAGCGCGCCATGGGCCAGGACAGCACACCCTGGATCAGCGCCAAGGCGAACACCAGTCCCGCGAGCCGAAACGCCGGCTGCCACCGGATGTCGCCGTGCCGGTGCCGCGCGATCGTGAGTCCCAGCGCCACCAGCACCAGGACGAAGGTGAGCCCCAGGCTCGCGATCGCGAGCAGCTGGCCCACGCCCATGGTCCGCTGCACGTCCCGCTCAAACGTCTCGGGAACCTTGAGGAAGTGCCGGTAGCTGCCCACGGCATCGCCCAGCACGTCCACCTCCAGCCGCACCGCGCCACTGCCGGTCGCGGTGTCGCCGGCGCCGGTCCACGCCACGGCGGTCCCCCGATGTTCCCAGGTGAAATGATGATCGGTCCGTTGGTCGCGCTTCCGGCTCGAGCTTTCCACCCGGTCGAAGTCGGCCACCGACCACCCGCGTTCCACCAGGAAACGCTCCGCCTGCGCCAGCGCGGAGTCCTGCGGCGCGTCCGCCCCGGGGGTGGCTTCGTCGATCAGATGCTGGAACCGCACCACCCGTCCGTCCACCCCCACGCCCACCCTCCACTCCTCTTTCTGGGCGGGCTTGAACCACCGCACATCCCAGGACCATATGGGGACCCGCTCGCGGGCCCACCGGCTGGCCTGTTCCAATCCCACGGTCCGTTGCAGGAACGCTAGCCCGTCGTCGTCGCCGCCGAATTGCGCCGCTTGGCGGTACCCGTCGAGCGTCGCTCCTCGATGGCTCAGAAACTCCCGTGCCCTCTCCACCGCCTCAGGCCGAGTGACCTCCAGCGTGACGGCGGCCTGCGGAAAGGCCTGCCGGTAGAGCAGGACGAAGACCGCGAGCCCCACTCCGCCCGCGGCGACGAGCCACCCAGCTCTCCATCGCGACCCGGCCTGCATATCCCTGCCCCTTTCCATGGCGGTCATGAACCGCGATCCGAAAACAGCGTCCGGCCCCGGGACGCCCGGCGATCCGATATTTTCGGATCGGGGTTAAGATTCGCTGCCGCGGCCACGGGCGATAGAGTTCTGCTGGGAACGACCGCCGCCGCCCCGAGTATCACACCCATTCACGAGCCAATGGAGATCTCATGCGGTCCAGGTCCTTGGTTGGCGCGGTGCTCACCCTATCCGTCGGTCCGCTCCCCGCGCATCCCCAGAGCCTCATGAGCTCGGCCGCGATCAGCGACGTCCGCTACGAGGTGACGTTCGATACGACCACCGCGGAAACCCGGCAGATCCGGGTGCGCATGACCTTCCGGACCGGCGGCGCCGAGCCGGTGGTCTTGTCGCTCCCCGCCTGGACCCCCGGGGCGTACGAGCTGTCCTATTTCGCCCGCAACGTGCTGAGCTTCACGGCCACGGCGGGCGACCGGCCGTTGCGCTGGGACAAACTGGATTACGACACCTGGCGGATCCAGCCGGACGGCGCACAGAGCATCACCGTGAGCTTCGCGTACCTGGCCGACTCCCTGGACAACGCCATGGCGTGGAGCCGGCCGGACTTCGCGCTCTTCAACGGGACCAACGTGTTCCTATACGCCGAAGGCCGGCCCTTCGAACAGCCGGCGCGGGTGGCCATCCACACCACGCCCGGTTGGCGGATCGCCACGGGCATGGCGCGCGGGGTCCAACCCGGCGAGTTCACGGCCCCCAACTTCCACGACCTGGTGGACATGCCGGTGTTCGTGGGCCGGCTGGAGGTGGACAGCGCCGAGATCGCCGGCAAATGGTACCGGCTCGCCACCTACCCGGTGGGCGCCTTGAGCGGGCCCAGCCGCACCGAGTTCTGGAGCCACCTGCGGGGCTTCATGCCGCCCCTGATCGCCGTCACCGCCGAGGCGCCGTGGGACACCTACACGGTGATGATGATCTTCGACCCGGAGTATCCGGGTGCGTCAGCGCTGGAGCACCAGAACTCGCACGTCGGCGTGTACAACCCGGGAATGGTTCAGGCCGGCCCGCTCCTCGCGTCCATTACCGCCCACGAAATCTTCCACGCGTGGAACGTGAAGCGGCTGCGGCCGGCCGACCTGTGGCCGTACGCCTACGACCGGGCCCAGCCCACCACGCTGCTCTGGGTCAGCGAGGGCATCACCGACTACTACGCCGACCTGGGACTGGTGCGCGGCGGCGTGATCACGCCGGCGCAGTTCTATCAGACCACCCGGGAGAAGATCGACAACGTGGCGGCGACCCCTGCCACCGCGCTGGAAGATGCCTCGCTGTCCACCTGGATTCATCCCACGGACGGCTCGGGATACCTCTATTATCCCAAGGGCTCGCTCGCCGGCTTCCTGCTGGACATTCAGATCCGGGACGCCTCGGACAATCGCTCGTCGCTGGATGGAGTGCTGCGGGACCTGTACACCCGCTTCTATAAAGCGGGCAAGGGATTCACGGTGGACGACTGGTGGCAAGCGGTGAGCCGCGCCGCGGGTGGCAAGTCGTTCGAGGAATTCTATCGGCGTTACATCGACGGACGCGAGCCGTTCCCCTATGCCACCGTCCTGCCGCTCGCGGGTCTCAGGTTTCAGGCGGACACCACCCGGGTCCCGCGCCTGGGAACGACCACCAGCATGGACAGCGTCGGCGTTCGGGTGACGGCGGTCACCCCCAGCTCCTCGGCGGCGGAAGCGGGCGTGCGAAGCGGCGATTATCTGGTGAAGGTCGGGGACGTGAGCGTGGGCGAGGCGGATTTCGGCCCGGTATTCCGCACCCGCTACGCGAGCCAGCCCGAGGGATCTCCGCTGCCGCTGGTGGTGCGGCGACAGGGGCAGACCTTGACGCTCCCCGCGCGCCTGCGGTTGGTCGCGAACGTGAGCTACGCGATCACCGAGGACCAGAACGCGTCGGCCAAAGCCGTGCGCATCCGGCAGGGCATCCTAGGGGGCACAGTCACTCGATAGTACGCTCCCTGGCGCCCTCATCAAAACAACGCGCGACCATGGCTTCTTGCTACGCGCTACCTCAGGCGTGTAGCATAACGACCTTACCCCGCAGCTGGGGACACGAATGACGGGCGGAGATCGTGTTGCCGACGTGCTGGCCGGGCATGGAGTCCGGTTCCTCTTTACGCTCTGCGGCGGGCACATCTCCCCCATCCTGGTCGGCGCCAAGCAGCGGGGCATCCGGGTGGTGGACCTGCGCCATGAAGCCAGCGCGGTGTTCGCCGCCGACGCCGTGGCGCGATTGACCGGCCTGCCCGGCGTGGCCGCCGTCACCGCCGGGCCCGGTCTCACCAATGCCATCACCGCGGTCAAGAACGCCCAGCTGGCGCAATCACCCGTGGTGGTGCTCGGCGGCGCCACCGCCACCATGCTCAAGGGCCGGGGCGCGCTCCAGGACATTGACCAGACCGCCTTGCTCCGGCCGCACGTCAAGTTCCTCGCCACCGTTCGGCGGGTGCGAGACCTCGCGCCGGCGGTGGCCGCGGCGTTCCACACCGCCCAGGCCGGGGTCCCGGGTCCCGCGTTCGTGGAGTGCCCGGTTGACCTGCTGTACCCCGAGGCCGCCGTCCGCGACTGGTACGGGCTCGCGACCGCTCGACCTCCGCGCAGCACCGGTGAACGCCTCTCCCGGTGGTATCTCCGGCGCCACGTCGAGCGCGTGTTCGCGGGCGCCGACCGCGCAACCCCTGTCCTCGCGGCGCCCCGGCCGGTTGAACCCGCGCCCGGCGCGCTGCGCCGGACGGCCGAGTTGCTGGCGCAATCGGAGCGACCGATCCTCCTGCTGGGCAGTCAGGTCGCTACGCCCGCGAGCGTGGAGGCCGTGCGGCGTGGCGTCGAAGCCCTGGGGTGCCCGGTGTTCGTGTCGGGGATGGCGCGGGGGTTGATGGGCCGCGAACACCCGCTGGTGTTCCGCCACCGACGGGGCGCCGCCCTCCGTGAGGCCGATCTCGTCCTGCTCGCCGGCGTACCCTGCGATTTCCGCTTGGATTACGGCCGTGCGATCAACCCCGACGCTCGCGTCGTGGCCGCCAACCAGAGCGCCGCCGAGGCACGGAAGAATCGTCGCCCCACGGTGGCCGCCGTGGGGGATCCGGCGCGATTCGTCGCGAGCCTGGCCCCCCTGCTCGGGGCCGCCGGGCCAGCCCGCTGGAACCAGTGGCTCGAGACCCTGCGCGCGCGAGACGATGAGCGCGCGGCCGAAATTGCGCGACTGGCCGCAGCCACCACCGAGCACGTCAACCCGCTCGACCTGTGCCGCGCCATCGACGCCGTCATGCCGGACGACAGCGTGATCGTGGCGGACGGCGGCGACTTTGTGGGAACCGCAGCCTACATCGTCTCGCCACGTAGGCCCCTTTCGTGGCTCGACCCCGGGCCGTTCGGCACCCTCGGCGTGGGGGCGGGGTTCGCGCTGGGCGCCAAGCTCTGCCGCCCGCAGGCGGAGGTCTGGCTCCTGTACGGCGATGGCTCCGCCGCGTTCAGTCTCGCCGAGTTCGACACGTTCGTGCGCCACGGCCTGCCCGTCATCGCGGTGGTGGGAAACGACGGCGCCTGGACCCAGATCGCTCGGGGCCAGGTCGAGATGCTGCACGACGACGTCGCCACCACCCTGCGGCGCACGGACTACCACCGCGTCGCCGAGGGCTACGGCGGCAAGGGGCTCAAGATCACGCGGCCGGAGGAGGTGGCCACCGTGCTGCGAGAGGCCCAGGCGATCGCCAGGAGCGGGAGTCCCGTCCTGGTCAATGCGTTGATCGGCAGGACCGACTTCCGCGCCGGCTCGATATCGATTTAGCGATGGTATCCCCGGGCGCGGCCCCTTGCGATCTCTCGCCCCGGCAGCGTGCGACGCTGGCCGCGATCTGCGAGACGCTGTTGGCGGGAGAGTCCGGGCACGAGCTCACGCTACGGCGCGTGGAAGGGCTCATTGCTAGCCTTCCCGATCCGCGAGGAACGTGAACGGGTGCTCCAGAGCTGGGCGTTCTCGACCTCCGCGCTCCGGCGCGCGGGATTCCAGGCGC
Organism: Gemmatimonadota bacterium; assembly: GCA_016180765.1. Lineage (GTDB taxonomy): Bacteria > Gemmatimonadota > Gemmatimonadetes > Gemmatimonadales > GWC2-71-9 > JACPAP01. The sequence continues at coordinate 5,247 of JACPAP010000229.1, read as the reverse complement.
TGAAGCGGCTGGTGCACCTGGCGCACTACTGCTGGCCGCAAGGAGACCAATCCCACGCTGCGTGGCGGGCGGTGGGCTACCCGGGCCCGCTGCCGGTTCCCTCGTCCCTTCCCGAGCCGCTGCCCACGGTGGAAGTCACCCGGGACACGACCTTCGAGTGCGACGTCGTGGTCTGCGGCTCGGGCGCCGGGGGCGGCGTGGTCGCGGGCGTGCTGGCCCAAGCCGGCAAGAGCGTGGTGGTGCTGGAGAAGGGGCGGAACCCGTTGCCCTCCGCGATGACCCAGATCGAGGGCGACATGCTGTCCGCCTGGTACCTAGACGGCGGGCTGGTCATGACGCAGAGCGGCTCGATGCCGATCCTCGCGGGGAGCTGCCTGGGCGGCGGCACGGTCATCAACTACACGACCGCCTTTCCGTTGCCGCCACCGGTGCGCGAGGAGTGGGACGCCCGGTCCGGACTCGGGGTGTTCACCAGCCAACGCTTCGCCCAATCGCTGGAGCGCGTGAGCATCCGATCCGGCCTGGGCACCTGCTGGAACACTCCGGGTGAGCGGGACGCGCTGCTGGAGCGCGGCTGCCGGGCCCTGGGATGGCACGTGGAGGCGCAGCCACGGAACGTCACCGATTGCGCCGAGGGACTCGAATGCGGCTACTGCGGCTACGGGTGCCGGCGCGGGGCCAAGAACTCGACCGATCGGACCTATCTACGCGATGCCGCCGCGGCGGGCGCTCGCCTGGTGGTGCGGTGTGATGTGGAACGCGTGATGCACGAGCGAGGTCGGGTCACCGGTGTCGCGGCAACCGTCCGCTCGTCCCGCCCCCCGGTCCGTCTGATGGTACGGGCCCGCTCGGTGGTCGTGGCCTGCGGTGCGATACACACGCCCGCGGTGCTGCGCCGGTCCGGGCTCACCAGCCCGGTGATCGGCCAAGGCCTGCGATTGCATCCCGCCACGGCGGTGGCCGGCGTGTTTCCCCATCGCGTGGAGCCATGGAGCGGTGCGCTGCAAACGCGCTACTCGGAGGCCTTCGCGGACCTGGACGCGGGATACGGGGCACGCTTCGAGACCGCGCCGGTCCACTTCGCGCTTCCGGCCAGCGGGTTCGGCTGGGAGAGCGCGCGCCGGTTCCGACACGATCTCTCGCGGCTGGGGCACACCAGTATCGTCGGCGTGCTGTTGCGCGACCGGGACGCCGGGCGCGTCGCGGTGGGCCGCGACGGCCGGCCGCGGGTGCATTACGAGCTATCGGATTACGACGCCGGCCACGTCCGGCGGGCGCTCCTCGGAGCGGCCGAGGTGCTGGCCGCCGCCGGCGCGCAGGAAATCTTCACCCTGCACACACCGCCGGCGCGGGCGCGACCCGGCACCCCGAACTGGCGCGCGCGCCTGATCGCCGAGGCGGACAGCCGGGGCTACCAGCGGGCCCGCCTGTCGTACATCAGCTTCCACCAGATGGGTACCGCGTCCCTGGGCCGCGATCCCGCCACGTCGGCCGCGGGCGAGACCGGCGAGCTCCCCGAGCGGCGCGGACTCTATGTGGCGGACGGCAGCGCGTTCCCCACGTCCAGCGGCGTGAACCCGATGATCACCATCATGGCCATTGCGGACCACGTGGCCCGGGCGATCGGTGAAGCGGAATGAGCAGCGGGTGAGCCCCTCGTTTCTACGCCAGAGAGCCGGCGATGGCTGCGCCAAAGCAGCTTCTATCGCACCGCAGCGGCCCATCCCCGAATCGCTCGCACCAAACCACCGCGAGCCGGCCGTCGTCGGGACCGGGCCCCAACCGAACCCTGGTCACCTCGCCGAGGATGGGACAGAGCACCCGTGCGGGAAGGCCGGTTGGCCGTCCCCGTGGCTCCGCCTCGTCGGAGCGAATGCGCATCACGCTCACGGCTCCGCCCACGATGACGGCGATCAGGGCCGCCAGAATCACCAGGAAGCCGAACGTCACCATGACGTCACCTATCGGCAATGTGCCGCGCTGGGGCTGAAGGCCGGGTGAATCGAGCGTGAAGTGCTAGATTGGACGGCACCGTCCCTCACCTCGAGACGCCCCATGCGCACGATCCCCTTCCTGCCCGCGGCGCTGCTGATCCCGCTGGCCCTCGACGCGCAACAGGCGATCGTCCTCCGCGCCGACCGCGTGTTCGACGCCATCGCGCCCGCAGCCCACACCGGCTGGGACGTGATCGTCACCGGTGACCGGATCACGGCGGCAGGACCCTCCGGAGCGCTGGCGCGTCCCACCGGGGCGAGAGTCATCGAGCTCCGCGGCATGACGCTGCTGCCCGGTCTCATCGAAGGCCACTCGCACCTCCTGCTGCACCCCTACAACGAAGCCCCCTGGAACGATCAGGTCCTGTTCGAGCCGCTCGCGGTGCGCACCGCGCGCGCCACGGTCGCGGCCCGCGCCACGCTGATGGCCGGCATCACGACCACGCGGGATCTGGGGACCGAGGGCGCGGGATACGCCGACGTCGGCATCAAGCAGGCGATCAACCAGGGGATCATCCCAGGGCCGCGGATGATCGTCACCACGAGAGCGATCGTCACCACCGGCAGTTACGGTCCCAAGGGCGCGCAGGAATGGAGCCTGCCACTCGGCGCCGAGGAGGCGAACGGCCGTGACCAGTTGATTGGTGTCGTGCGGGACCAGATGGGTCGCGGCGCCGATTGGATCAAAGTCTATGCCGACTACCGCTGGGGCCCGAGTGGCGAAGCCCGACGCCGGTGTGCGGACCATCGAGCACGGCGACGGCGGCACGCCGGAGGTGTTTCGCCTGATGGCGGAACAGGGCGTGGCCTTCTGCCCCACGCTCGCCGCCGGAGGCGCCGCCAAGCGGGAGTCCTTCAAAGCGGCGCTCGCCGCCGGGGTGACGATGTGTTTCGGCGGCGACGTGGGCGTGTTCCCCCACGGGGACAACGTGCGGGAGCTGGAGCTGATGGTGAGCTACGGCTTGGGAGCATCCGGCCGGGATTGCTGGCGGACCTGATCGCCGTGGACGGCGATCCCACCAGGGACATCTCCGCGCTGCGCCGGGTGCGGCTCGTGATGAAAGGCGGCGCGATCGTCCGCCAGCCCTAGGACCAGGGCGATGGGAGCGCCGGTGGGTCCCGAAGGGCGCGTTAGTGCCCTGGCTCCGCCCGCCACCACGCCGTTTGCGGTAGCACTACAGCGACCGGAGGGACCCACCGGCGCTCCCACCTGGGACGCGACGCTAGCGACCCACGTGGATCCGTCGCGCCAACTGGTCGTCCACCGCGAACTCGGTGTGGCCAATCCGCATGACGAACGCGGGATAGCGCTGGAGCAGCGTTACCTCGACGCCGGGGAGCACGCCCAGCGCCACCAGATGCGCCGTGCCCGGACTGCCGGGCTGGTCCAGGCGTACCACTCGCGCGCGGACGCCCTCGCCCAGGAGCGTCACCGGGAGGTCCTCGGGCACACCGGGCTCAGTTATGGCGGTCTCCTGGCTTCGAGGATGCCAGCAGCCGCGCGAGCCGGTCCATCCATCGCGGCGTCTCGGGGTTCTCGAAACCGCAGTACGGGCAGCGGATCCCACGACAGCCGCCCGTGAGCGGGCAGGCACCGCACGCCGACTGCCCGCGATCCTCGGTGAACGCGCGGGCACAGAACCCGCAAACGACGGTGCGGGCCGCCGCGGCGGTCACCGGAACGCTCGCAGCACCAGGTTGAGCAGGAAGCCGGCCCCGAACGCGACCGGCGTGATGAACGCGAGCATCGCGATGGCGGTCCTGGCGCCGCGCTCCTTCAGCATCATCAGGAACTGGGCGATGCAGGGGACGAACAGCGTGAGCGTCACCGCGGCCACCGCGAGCTGAATCGGACTCAACAGACCCTGCCGCTGGAGATCGAACAGGCCGGCCGCGCCGTAGTCCCTGCGGAAGAACCCGAACAGGAAGATCCGGGCGGTCTCGATGGGCAGCCCCAACGCCCCGACCACGGGCGTAAGGCCCCGGACCACCACCTGAAACAGCCCCGTCAGCTGTCCCGCCCACAGGAACACGCTGGCCAGCAGGAACAGCGGTAGGACTTCCAGGAAGTACCACTGCATCCGCGCCAGCGTCTTGGTGAGCACGTTCCCCAACCGGGGGCGGCGGAGCGGCGGCAGCTCCATATGAAAGACCGGCCCGTCGCCCGGGAGCACCCGCGCCCCTAGCGCGCCGATCACCACCAGCGTGCCGATCACCGAGAGACTCCAGACCCCCAGGGCCAGCGGGTGGTGGGCCATCAGCGCCAGGATCACCCCCAGCTGGGCCGAGCACGGGATGGCCAGCGCCAGGAGCAGCGTCGCCAGCACCCGCTCGCGCTTGGTCTCGAGGGTGCGGGTCACCATCGTCGCCATGGTGTCACAGGCGAAGCCCAGCACGATGGGGATCACGGCCCGGCCGCTTAAGCCCAACCGCTTGAACCAGCGGTCCACCAGGAGCGCGAGTCGCGGGAAGTACCCCGAGTCTTCCAATAGCGAGAAAAACCGCGTAGCGCACGCCCAGCGTGAGCAGCCCGAATTCGCCCACGAACAGCGAGCGCAGGGATTCCCACGGGATGCCCGCGAACACTCGGGTGAAGAACGGATTCACCTGCTGCTCGAAGACGGGACCTTCGAGCCAGTCCACCAGGGTGCCGCCGCCGAACTGCCCCACGAACTGGTAGAGCCCGAGGTAGACGACGAGCAGCAGCACCGGGATCCCCGTCACCGGACGGGCGAGCAGCCGGCCCAGCTTGCTGCCCCATTCGGCGCGGCGGCCGTTGGTGGATCTGACCACGCCCGCGGCGAGCCGCTCCGCGGCGTGTTGACGCTCCACCGCCACGCGGTAGGCGGGTGGCTCGGCGAACCCGGCGGCGTATGCGCGGGCCACCGCCACCGCCCGCGCTCCCCGATCGGCCTCGCGCGCTCGGACCGCCGAGACCACCTCGGCATCACCCTGGATCAGCAGGGCCGCGAGCGCCGCGCCGTCAACCGGATAGGTGCCCGTGAGCTCGGCGCGCACCGCCCGGATTGCCGCGCCTACCCCGTTCCCATACACCGGAGGAAGCGGTACCGGGCCCCGGGTCGCGGCCAGGATGGCGCGCTTGAGATCCGAGATTCCGCTGCCCTCCACCGCGACGATCGGGAGGATGATCGCCACCGCGTAGCGCACGCCCAGCGTGAGCAGCCCGAATTCGCCCACGAACAGCGAGCGCAGGGATTCCCACGGGATGCCCGCGAACACTCGGGTGAAGAAC
>JACPAP010000228.1 GCA_016180765.1 Gemmatimonadota bacterium | reverse complement strand
CGCAAGTCTAAACGGTACTACGCATTAGGCACAGTCTCGTTGAGGCGGGGGCGGATGCAGTATGAAGGGCGCCCACCGCCGGCCACCCCCGGCCGAAACGGTGGTTGCCCTTGTGGGTATGAGGCTTATTATAGAAAGAGTCCTGGGGTCCTTCCCCCCCGTGGAGATTGGCAAGGTGTTTGGTACCGGCAGGACCCTCTCCCGCGTCGCGGGTGGTGTAGTCCTCGCGCTTTCCTTCTCGGCCCGGAGCCCAGCCCGGGCCCAGGATCAGCAAGCGCAACAACCGGCGGCCACCGCCGCCGTCGTAGGAGTCGTGACGGCCGCTCAAACCGGCGAGCCGTTGATGGGGATCCAGGTGGTGATCCGCGGTTCGCGGCGGTGGGCCATCACCAACCAGGACGGCGCGTTTCGGCTGGACGGGCTCAAGCCCGGCTCGTACACCCTCGAATTCCGCCACCCCAACCGCGCCCCGATCGTGCACAATCTCACGCTGGAGCCGGACCAGACGACGGAGTTGGCCGTGCGCGTGGATACCCGTACGGTCGCGCTGCCCGAAATCGTGGTCGAGGGAAAGGAAACGCAGCCGGCCGCGAAGATGGCCGAGTTCAATAGCCGGAAGGCGGCGGGGCATGGGGGCTATTTTGTCACGCGCAAGGACATCGAAGAGCGGCAGCCGCGGGTGCTGAGCGACATGCTGCGCCGGGTGCCGGGCCTCCGGGTGGACTGCGACTTCGGCACCTGCCGGGTGACGTCGTTCAGCGAGACGCGCCGGATCATGGGCGCCTGCCCCATCCAGTACTTCCTGGACGGCATCCCCTTCCTGGGCGACGTGGACGAGATGACCCCGGACCAGATCGAGGGCATCGAGATCTATCGGGGCTCGTCGAGCATCCCGCCCCAATTCAACACGGGGACCTCGATGTGCGGCGTCATTGGCATCTGGTCCCGCGTGCCGGGATGAGCCGCATCGCGGGCTGATCTCGCCGGCACGCCGCTCCCACCCAATCCGTAGGACCCAACCCGTGACCTTCGTCCCGTTCGAGCTGGGACGCTGGCAGAGCGCGTGGGAAAACCGCGTCCGGATCAACCTGTCCGAGAGCGGCGTCCATCCGTTGACGGTTGAGGGGCTGCTGGCGCTCTCGGGCGGCGACGCCGGTGCGCTCGCCCGCCTGCTCCTGGGGTACAGTCAATCCAACGGCACCGACGAGTTGCGCGCCGCCATCGCGGCACTCTACCCGGGAGCCACCGAGAACCAGGTGCTGGTGACGGTCGGGTCGGCGGAGGCCAACTTCGTCGCCTGCTGGGCCCTGATCGAGCCCGGCGACCAGGTGGCGGTCCAGGTCCCGACGTACATGCAGACCTGGGGGCTGGCCCAGAACTTCGGGGCCCGGGTCGCGACGTTCGCGCTCCACGCCGACCGCAACTGGGAGCCCGACCCCGACGAGGTCCGGCGGGCGATTCCGCCGGGCACCAAGCTGGTCGTGGTCACCAATCCCAACAACCCCACCGGGCACATCCTGTCTCGCGAAGCCCGAGCCCTGATCGTCGAGCTGGCCCGGGCGGCCGGCTCCTGGCTGCTGGCCGACGAGGTGTATCAGGGCGCGGAACGAAACGGTCAGACCACGCCGTCGTTCTGGGGGAGCTACCAGCGGGTGTTGGTGAGCAACGGCCTGTCCAAGGCCTACGGCCTCCCCGGCCTGCGCGTGGGGTGGGTGGTGGGGCCGGGCGACCTGATCGAGCGCCTCTGGCGCCGGCACGACTACACCGTGATCGGGCCCACGCCCATGAGCGACTTCCTGGGCCGGGAGGCGCTGCACGTCCGGGAAAAGATCCTGGCCCGCACGCGCGGGATCCTCAACCAGAACTACCCCGTGATGAACGCCTGGCTCAAGCGCTTCGGGGGCCTCTTCGAGTGGCGCGATCCCGAGGCGGGGGCCATCTGTTTCGTCCGCTACCGGCACACCGCGGACGCGGTGGAACTGGTGGAGCGCATCCGCGCCAGGCACAGCATCCTGCTGGTGCCCGGCGAGCACTTTGGCGTGCCGGGCCACCTGCGGCTGGGATTTGGCAATGAGCCAGCCGAGCTGGAGCGGGCGCTGGGGGAACTGGAGCAGCCATTCAGGGAAATGACGAGAGACTAAAGGCGCGGCCGGCTCAGGAGGATGTCAGGGCCCGCATCCGCTCGGGGTAGTTGGTGATGATACCACAGACGCCGAGCCCGCGCAGCCGTGCGGCGTGCAACGGATCGTCTACCGTCCAGACGTGGACCGGCCGGCGGGCGCGCCGGGCGGCCGCGACAAACCGGCGATCCACCACGCGCAGTCGGCCCGAGTGCTCGGGTACGCTGAAGGCCCGGTAGGAGCGGCTTCCCAGGCTGACACCCAGCCGCGATCCCGCCCAGAAGAGGGCGACCTCCACTCGGACTGGCGCCCGGGCGAACTCGGTTCCGAACAATGGGCTCAGCGCGGCCCGCCGAAACGCGCCCACCAGCACGCGGGGTTCCGCGCCGTGCGCCCGCAGCACGGCGAGGGTCGCCCGCGCCGCGCCGGCCTCCTTGATCTCCACCAGGAGCGGCGTCGCGGGAAACCGCTCCAGCACCTCGGCCAGCGTGGGGACGCGCTCTCCGCGCCCCGCATCCGCGCGGTGCACTTCGCTCAACGAGAGGCGCCCTGCCGCGCCCCAACCGTTGGTGGTGCGCTCGAGGGTGGGGTCGTGCAGGACGATCGGCACGCCATCCGCCGTGACCCGCACGTCCAACTCCAGCGCGTCCGCTCCCTGCTCCAGCCCCTTGGCGAACGCCAACAAGGTGTTCTCGGGATACTGGCCGCTGGCGCCTCGGTGCGCGATGATGGGACGCGCCTCGGGATCCAGCAGGATCACGCGCAGTGCGTGTCGAACGCCCCCACGAGATCCCGCGCGATCTCCTCCGGCGGACGCCGCTCGATGTCCTTGCGCTCGAGCATGAACACCAGGCGGCCCGCCTTGAACAACCCGATCTGGGGCGAGGACGGCGGGTACGGGGCGAAGTAGCTCCGCGCGCGATCGGTCGCTTCCAGCTCCATACCGGCGAATACGGTGGCGAGGCGATCGGGCCGCTGGCGGTGCGTCAACGCCAGCGCCACGCCGGGCCGCGCGCGGCCCGCGGCGCAGCCGCACACCGAGTTGACCACCAGCAGGAGGGTGCCGGTGCCCTCGCGCACGGCGGCGTCCACCTGGTCCGGGGTCTTGAGCTCCAGGAAGCCGAGCCGGGTCAGCTCTTCGCGCATCGGCTGAACCAGGCGCGGATCGTAACGCATGGAGGGGAGGGGGTTCATAGCGCCTCTGCTCGCCCGGCCAGATCCACGGTTGGCATCCGGTCAGGGTGCAGGAGTGCTGCGAGGATCTCGACCCCATCCACCACCCGCGGCCCCGAGCGGTTGAAATATGCCGAGCCGTCCACCACGAAGGCTTGGGCCCCCTCGAGCGCCCGCGGGGCCACGCGCAACAGCTCCGCGGCGTGGGTTTCCGCCTCCTCACGCGCGCGCGCCAGCCCAAAGCCGCACGGCATCACGATGAGCACCTCCGGATCGAGGACGGCCAATTCATCCCATGAGACCTGTCGTGACGGCCGTCCCCGAGCGCCCGCCAGGCACCGACCCCCGGCCAGCTCGATCATCTCGGGCACCCAGTGGCCCGGCACGAAGGGAGGATCGAGCCACTCGATGGCGAGCACCCCGGGCCGGTCGGCGCCGCCGCCGGCCCGGCGGGCGCGGCCTAAGCGTTGCTCGAGCGACGCGACCACCTGCTCCCCACGCTCGGGAACCCCGGCAACCGTGGCCACCACCCGGATGGCCTCGAGGATGTCCGCCACGGTGTGCGCATCCAGCGATACCACGCGCACCCCGGCCCCCAGCACCTGGGCGGCCTGCTCCGCCAGGCTGGTGGGAACCGCGCAGACCGCACAGACCGCTTGGGTCAGGATCAGATCGGGCCCCACGGCGCGCAACCGCTCCTCGTCCAGTTGGTACACCGCGCCGTACCGGGCCATGGCCTGCCGCACGGCGGCGTCAATGGCGCCACTGGGCAACCCCGCGGGATCGAACCGGGGCCGGCTCACCCGCGGGCGATCCAGCACCTCGGGCGGGTAGTCGCATTCGTGGGAGATCGCGACCAGATGATCCTCGAGCCCCAGCGCGCACACCATTTCGGTAGCGCTCGCGAGCAACGACGCCATGCGCATGACACACAAAGATGTGCCGGGCCGTTTTCCCAAGCAACGCCGCGACTTGACACTGATTTTGGAGTCTTGCAACATTCCGGCCAAGGAAACGCCATGACCTACATCATCGCCGAGCCGTGCATTGGAGTGAAGGACCGGGGCTGCGTGGACGTGTGCCCGGTGGACTGCATCTACGAGGGCGAGGACCAGCTCTACATCCATCCGGACGAGTGCATCGACTGCGGCGCCTGCGAGCCCGAGTGCCCGGTGACGGCCATCTTCGCCGAGGAAGACACGCCGGACCAGTTCAAGGCGTACCTCGAGAAGAACAAGAAGTTCTTCGAGGAGGGTGCGGAGCGGCAGGTGGCCAAGGGTCGCTCCGGCTGAGCGTCCGGCGTGGTCAGCCCCTTCGGGTCGTGACCTCGATGATGCCGCTGGGGTGACCGGTGCCGTAGCGGGTGGTCGCGTCCCGCGCCGAAACGAACTCCATCTGCTCGATCTGCTCGGTGCTCAGGTTGCGCAGGTCTTCGATCCTCCCGAATTGCTGGCGATCGACATACACCAGGATCGGGTTGCCGCCGGGCTGGAGCGTTGCGGCGAGGGGGCGGGCGAGCCACTGCGTGCGCTTGCGCAGGCCGGTTGGGGTTCGTACCCTGCAGCACCCATCGCCATCCCTCCGGAGGCTGAAGGATGCGCACGTCGGTCCTGGTGCTCGGCACCCTGTTGAGCGGCGCGCCCCTGGTGGCGCAGCGGCCGGTGCCCTACCCCGTGGTGCCGCCGCTCGAGTTCCAGCGTGCGCTGGCCCAGGGCACGCGATCTCAGACCGGCGAGCCCGGGCCCAATTACTGGCAGCAGTGGACGCGCTACCAGATCCGGGCCTCACTGGCTCCGGACACCAAGCGACTGTCCGGCCATGAGCGCGTGGTGTACTACAACCGCTCACCCGACACGCTCGGCATCCTCTACCTCCACCTCTACCAGAACCTCCACGCGCCGGGCGTCCCGCGGAACGAGGCCGCAGAAATCACCGGGGGCGTGCAGCTGGAATCGGTCGCCGCCAATGGGCAGTCATGGGCGCCGGCACCGCCGGGACGGCCCGGCTACCGCGTGGACGGCACGGTTATGCGGCTCACGCCGGCTCGACCCGTGGCGCCCAAGGACTCGATCGTGCTGGAGATCACCTGGGGATTCCCGATCCCGCAGCAGAGCGCCGGGCGGATGGGGTGGAACGGCGACAATCTATTCTTCATCGCCTACTGGTATCCGCGCGTGGCGGTGTACGACGACGTGGTGGGCTGGCAGGCGGATCCCTACTTGAGCTCCGCGGAGTTCTACGACGGGTTCGGCGATTACGACTTCGCGGTGGACGTCCCCGAGGGATGGGTGGTCCTGGGAACGGGCGAGCTGCAGAATCCGGCGGAGGTGTTGCCGGACGCCGTGGCCGACCGCCTGCGACACGCCGAACAGAGCGACCAGGTGGTCTCGATCCTCGGGCCCGGGGACCTGGGGCCCGGCCAGGCGACGCGCATCAGTCCCACGGGCCGCCTCACCTGGCGCTATCGCGCGCAACGGGTACGCGACGTGGCCTTTTCCGCCACCAGCGCCTCCCTCTGGGACGCCGCGCGGACGCCGGTGGGCGATCGGGACGGCGACGGCACGGCCGACTACGCGCGGGTGGACGCGCTCTACCGCGCACCGGCGACGCCCTGGAAGAGCGCCGCGCGCTACGCCCAGCACGCCATCAGCCATCACTCCCGCTACACCGCGCTGCCGTACGCCTGGTCCCACATGAGCGCAGTCGAGGGCGCCGGGATCATCGGCGGGGGCATGGAATTCCCCATGATGACCCTGATCGGCGATTACCGGGGCCGGAGCGACAGCGCGCTGTACTACGTCGTCTCGCATGAGCTGGCCCACATGTGGGTGCCGATGATGGTCGGCACCGACGAGCGGCGCTACGGCTGGATGGACGAGGGAACCACCACCTTCAACGAGAACCACGCCAGCAGCGAGTTCTTTCCGGGCCGTAACGCGGACCGGGGCGACCAGAACAGCTACATCGCGGCGGCGAAATCGGGATACGAGAGCGAGATGATGCGCTGGACCGACTATCTCTACCCGGGGCAGAACGGCAACGCGTCGTACTCCAAGCCCGCCACGGTGCTGGTGGCGCTGCGCAGTCTCCTGGGCGACACGCTGTTTCTGCGTGCCTACCACGCCTACTTCCGCCGCTGGGCCTTCAAGCATCCCAAGCCCTGGGACTTCTTCAACACGTTCAACCAGGTAACCGGCCGCAACCTGGATTGGTTCTGGCGTAGCTGGTACTACGAGACCTGGACCCTGGACCAGGCGGTGGCGTCGGTCACTCCCGGGAACGACGGGACGCGCATCGTGGTGGAGGACCGGGGCTGGGTCCCCATGCCGGTGCGGCTCACGATGACGTTGGCCAACGGCGAGGTGGTGCGCCAGGAAGTTCCTGTGGACCAGTGGCTCAAGGGGGCCCGCACGGCGGAAGTCCGAGTGCCCCGGGGTCATGCCGTCACCCGGGTGGAGATCGACGCCGAGGGAGCGTTCCCGGACGTGAACCGGGACAACAACGTGTGGACGGCACGGTAACAGATTCACCGCAGAGGGCGCAGAGAGAAACTGAGAGGTTCGATGCGTGCGTGTGCTCTTGTTGGGTTGGCGACCATGATCGCGGCCTGCGCCGATGCGTCCCGGACCCCCGAGCCGGGCCGCGACGCGCGCGGCGCCAGCGGCGCCGTGACCGCCGACCATCCGCTCGCGGCGGAGGCGGGCCTCGCCGTGCTGCGGCGCGGCGGCAACGCCATGGACGCCGCGATCACCATGGCCGGCGTCCTGGCCGTCGCCCGCCCGCATATGAACGGCGTGGGCGGCGACATGTTCCTGCTGTACTACGACGCCAAGACCGGCACCGTACACGGGCTCAATGCCTCCGGCCCGGCCGGCAGCCGGGCGTCCATCGCGCGCGTGAGGGCTCAGGGTCCCACGCGCACCGAGATGCCGGGCACCGGACCCATGAGCGTGTCCGTCCCCGGCGCGGTCCGCGGATGGGCCGAGGCCCTTCGCCGGTTCGGCACCATCTCCTGGCAGGAAGCGCTCCAACCGGCCGTGGAGTTGGCGCGCCAGGGCCTGCCGGTCTCGGAGCGACTGGCCGCGGACGTGGCGGAAGAAGCGGAGAAACTCGCGGGCGATTCCGTGGCGGCGCGCATCTACCTGCCGGACGGCCAGCCTCCTGCCGCCGGCGATACGCTCCGCCAGGAGGAGCTGGCCGCGACGCTCGCGCGGATCCAGCAGAACGGGCCGGACGAAGCCTACGCCGGCGAGACCGGCCGGAGCACGGTGAGCTACGTACAGGCTCTGGGCGGATTCCTCGAGCAACGGGACCTGGCGAACTACCGCCCCGAGTGGGTGGAGCCCATCTCCGCCGAATATCGCGGGCTGACCGTGCTGGCGATGCCGCCCAATACCCAGGGCGTGACCCTGCTGGAAGCGCTGAGCTTGCTCCAGGGGTTCGACCTCGCGCGCCTGGGACACAACTCGGCGGCTTATCTCCACACGCTGGCCGAAGCGATTCGGATCGCCGTCGAAGACCGTGATACCAGCGTGGCCGCCCCGCGCTCCATGCGGGTCACCGTCGCCCAGCTGCTCGACACCGCGCGCCTGGCCCGGCTGGCCCGCACGATCGATCCAGGCGGCTCGGCGCCGCCCGCCTCGGCGACCGACCGAGCCGATCAACCGAACACGGTCTACATCATTGCCGTGGATGCCCAGGGCAACGTGGTCTCCATGATTCAGAGCCTGTTCGCGTCGTTCGGGTCCGGCCTCGTCGTGTCCGGCACCGGGGTCGTGTTGCACAACCGAGGCTCGCTATTCTCGCTGGATCCCGGCCATCCCAACGCGCTCGCCCCGGGCAAGCGGCCCTACCACACGCTCTGCCCCGCCATGGTGCTGGACGGCAAGAAGCCGTGGTTGGCCCTGGGAACGCCGGGGGGAGACGGTCAGACGCACACCCTGGTCCAGGTGCTGCACAACATCGCGCTGTTCGGCATGACGCCCCAGGACGCGATTGACGCGCCGCGGATGCGACGGCTGGAGAGCGGAACGCTGGCGATCGAAGACCGGATGCCGGCGCCGGGGATCCCCGCCTTGGAGCAGCGGGGCTACCGCGTCAGCGTGCGAACCGGACTGACCGCGACGTTCGGCGGAGCGCAGGCCATCCTGATCGATCCCGAGACGGGGGAGAAGCGCGCCGGCGCGGACCGGCGCCGGGAGGCCTTCGCGCTGGCCTACTGAGTGCGGAGCGAAGCCCGCCCCCCTTATCATAGAGCCATGCCCAGCGCCGAGTTCATGCGTCGCGCCATCGCCCAGGCGCGGGAAGGGATCGCGGACGGTCAGACTCCATTCGGGTCCTGCATCGTGCGGGACGGACGGGTCGTGGCCGCCGAGCATAACGCCGTCTGGGGCACCACGGACAGCACGGCGCACGCGGAAGTCCAGGCGATCCGCACCGCCTGCCGCGCGTTGGCCACCGTGGATTTGTCCGGCTCGGTGATCTACTCGACTTGCGAGCCCTGCCCCATGTGCTTCAGCGCCATTCACTGGGCCAAGATCTCGACCATCGTGTTCGGGGCCAGGATCGCCGATGCGCAGGCCCTGGGCTTCTCCGAGCTCACCATCCCGAACGAGACCATGAAGCGCCAGGGCAGGAGTGCGGTGGAGATCGTCCCCGATTTCCTGCGGGACGAGTGCCTGGCGCTGTTTGGCGAGTTCGCGGCGAGACCGGACCGGCGAATGTACTAGACCGCTAGTACACCTTCACCACCGCGCCCACAAACACCTGGAACCGGGTCTTGCTGAACCCGAACGGATTCAGCGCCTGGACCTCGACCATGGGCCGCACCGCACCCCGCGGCAGGGACGCCCCGGCCAGGAGCAGGAAATATTGCTCTTCGTCGGCCACCGACCGCGGCGCTTCCAACTCCAGGAACGTGACGCCCAGGCCAGCATACCAGGGGGTTCCGCGCCCCAACGGCCGGCCCCGTACGGTGAACTGGATCTCCACGCCCGACCGATCCTCGGCGCCCCCGATGCGGAAGCCGGGCACCAGCACATGTACTGCCGGAGAAATCTCGGCCGCGCCCACGCCGATCAACCCGCGCGCGCCTACTCGACCCTGCTGCAAACCTTCAGACGACATCCAGCCGCCCGCTTCAGCGGCCAGATCGAAATGGCTCAGGGAACCCCCCTGCCCGGGTCCCGCCACCCGAGTCCAGACCACCACCGCCCCGCAGTCCGATCGATTGAACTCGGCGGGGATCTGTCCCGCGCCGCTGTAGGTCTCGACCCCTTCGATCTGCTCCGTGGTGAGCACCGCGTCGAAATCGAACTCGGCGCCGGTCCCCATGTAGATGCCGTCCAGAAACACCGCCGGAGCGCACCGCGGGTCGCGCCGGCTCACCACCCGGTAGCCGAGGTCCGTCGGCACCAGATTGACGCCGGCCATCCGGCGGAGGACGTCGGTGGGCTGACTCGGATTCCAGCGCTCGAGCTCCTCGCGCGTCAGAAACTCGCCGAACCCACCGGACTTCCGCTGGTAGAACCCGGCCAGGCGACTGGGCACAGGCCGGCCTTCCACGATCACCGTATCCAGGGCGATCGCCGGCAGCGGCACCGCCTCGAGGCCCATGATGCGCGACTCCCCGGCAGCCAGCGTGAACTCCCGGGTGACGTACGGGCCATATCCGGGCCCGACGAACTGGAGCAGGTAGGCCCCCGCTCGAGGAGCCGTCAGCGCGTACTGCCCCTGCGGCCCCGTGGGCATGCGGCCGATCAACCCGCCAGCCGTGTCAATGAGCGTGACCACGCCCAGGGCCGGCTTCCCCGTGTCACGGTCCTTCACCTGGCCGCGCACAACCTGGCCCAGGGCATGAGACGGGCCGCCCGTGAGGAGCAGCACTCCCGTCACCGCGAGGACGGCCGCGCGCGCACGCCGGCTCACTTGACCCCCTGTTCGCGCAGCACCTCGTCCAGAGCCGCAAGCAAGGTGTCCACCGCCTGCTCGTGCGCGTTGTGCCCCATCAACCCCACGCGCCAGGTCTTGCCCTGGAGGGGTCCGAATCCGCCGGCGATCTCGATTCCGCGGTCCAACAGCGCGCGGCGCACCTTCACGTCCTCGACCCCGGCGGGAATGTTGATCACATGGAGCATCGGCAGTTGATACGCCGGCGGCGTGAACAACGTCAGCCCCAGACGTTTCAAGCCGCTCACAAACTGCCGGTGTGCACGCTGGTGGCGCTCCCAGCGGTTC
>JACPAP010000227.1:17463-23370 GCA_016180765.1 Gemmatimonadota bacterium | reverse complement strand
CGTGTGCCATGGCCCCGTCGAACTCGGTGCCGGATCGTTCCTCCATGTACGCCAGGACCTGGTCCATGGGCCACCCATCCCGATACGGGCGGTTGGTGCGGAGCGCGTCGTACACGTCGCAGACATGCACCAGCTTGCTGGCCCGGTGGCAGTCGCGCACGAATCGGAAGGTCGGGTAGCCGCCCCCATTCAGCATGATGTGGTGCTCGTAGGCCACCACCGCGGCGAGGTCGAGGTCCTGGTCCGCGGTCAGGATCATCCGCGCCCCCTCCGCCGGGTGGTTGTTCATCTCGGCGCGCTCCTGGGGGGTGAGCTTGCCGGGCTTGGTGAGGATTTCCTTGGAAACGCGGACCTTCCCCAGATCGTGCAGCAGCCCGGCCACGCCGAAGCTTCGCACGTCCTCGGGGCTCATGCGGAGCCACTCCGCCAGCCCCATGGCCAGGACGCAGACGTTCATCGAATGCGTAGTGGTGTACTCGTCGAAGCGGCGAAGCTTCAAGAGCGGCAGCATGACCTGCTGGTCGCCGTGCATCGCCACGCTCAACGCGCGGACCACGGCTTCGGCCTCGCCCAGGCGCAGCGCGCGCTTGCCGCCCATTTCTTCGTGGATCCAGCGGATGGTCTGGGCTTCCTCCCCGAGCGTGAGCGCGACCGTGGCGGTGGCCATCGTTTCGCCGGCGTGCTCCTCGTCTCCTTTGATCCCCACGGCGCCGTAGTGGATCCCGCTGGGCCGCATCTGGCGGGCCTCGCTGGTGTCAATGGCGCGAAGCGTCAAACGCGCCAGCACGTCGTCCAAGAACGCTTCGATTTCCTCCCGGGTCACGGTCTCGTCGAATTGCAGCCGCTGGATGCCGATGTTGGAAAGCCGCGGCGCCCACTCCCACCCGCGCAGCTCCCGCAGCGGGATGTGGCCATAGACGATCTCGTCCCCAAGAAAGGAGTAGACCGGGTTGGGGTCCTCGCCCAAGAGGTCGCGGAGCTTCTCGAATACGGCGTCCAGCGCCTGGTCCCGGGCGGTGTGTCCTTCGGGGTAGAGCGTGAGCGCGGACAGCGCCTGAGCGAAGGCGGTGAGGAACTGGACCGCCGGGGGCATCAGGGCTCCCCCAACTGGTCGAGCACGGCTCGGACCTTCGGGTCGTCGGCGTTTCCCTGGAGCGCGGCGACGGCGGCGCGGTATTCGGGCGTGGGCGCCGGCTTCTTACGCCAGAACAGCCACTTCTTGGGTCTCACCAGTGTCAGCAACGCGTCCACGCCCGCCCGGCCAGGCGCCGCGCCGAGCGCGCGGATCGCGGCCACGCGGTGATCCTGGGAAGCGCCGCGCGTGGCCAGCGACGCGGCGAGCGGTACGGCCACGTCGGGGCAGCCGTCCAGCGCCGCGTTGAGCCCTAGGCGCACGGTCCGCTGGTCGGCGTCGGTCAAGGCCCGGCAAATCGCTCGGTCCCGTGCGGCCGGTTCGGTGAACAGGATGCGCAGGGCTTCCCGCCGGACCCGGGCGTCCGGATGCTCGGCGAAGGGGCGCGCATCGAATCCCGCGGGACGCTCCGGTAGCCCGCGCAGAATGCCCAGCATGTTGCGCTGTACGAACCAGCTCGCGTCCCGCAATCGTTCGACGGCGAGGGGGCCCACCCCTCTCCCCAGCTGGGTCACGCGGTCCAGCAACGCGCGGCGGGTCTGGCTCGAGTTGGAGGCGACCAGCGCGTCCAGCAGCGGCTCGGCCGCGGCCATGCCCGCTCGGGGGAGCAGCAGGTCGAGCAGCGCCACGTCCAGGGGCTCGGTGGTCACGGTCCGGCGGATCACCTCGTCTGTGGCAAGCTGCTGCCAGATGGCCGCCGCGGATTGCTCGTCCTCGCTCCCGGTGAGCACTCGGACCACCTTGGCCAGCTCGCCCTGCTCCACCAGGCTGAGGACGGCGCGGTCCACCGCGGGACCGGTGATGCGCAGCTCGAGGGCCATCTGGAGAATGCGTTCCGGTTCCGCGGCATGGCGCACGTCGCTTCGCGCCCCTCGGGGATCGGACCAGGCGATCCGCTGCAACCCGGCGCGATAGGCGTCCGGGTTGGGGTCGTCCAGCGACCAGCCCCGGACCAGCTCCGCCACCTGCTCGCGCACCGACTGGTCCGCCAGCATGCGCCGCGCGGGCGAGACGCCGCGCGCATGCTGGGCCAGCTTGCCCAGGATGCGGAGCATGGAATGGGAGACGGTGTCGTTTTCGGCCTGGCCGGCGGCGCGGAACAGATCAATGACCGCGTCCACCGCGAGGCCGTCGCTGGCGTTGAGCACGAACTGACGGCGCTGGCCGCGGTCGCCGCCCATTTCCAGCAGCCGCTTCAAGGTGTCGCCGTCCAGATCGGTGATCAGCTGGGACACGCGGTGACGCAACGCCTGGTCCTCGGGGCTCACGCCGGCTTTGACCCTGTCGGCGATCTGGAGCAGGTAGCCCACGATGACCTGGTCATAGGCGGTGCCGCGCGGGTGGGCCTGAATGGCGCGCGCCACGGCGGTGGGATCCGTGGGCGGCGGTTGGTCGGCAGGCGCCTCGCCCGCCACGGTGTCGGCCGCCAGCGCGGCGCGCGCCAGGCCCAACCAGAGCTGGGCCGCCCGGGTGCGGTCCTCGCGCGAGGTCGAGTCGTCTCGGTCCGCCGGCGGCGGGGCTTCTTCGAGCAGGTCCAGGCGCTCGTAGGTGAGCGGGTAGAGACGCACGTGCGCCCAGGCGCTGAGGCGCTCGCGAGGGCCGAGGCCCAGCGGCTCACCGGTGCGGTCAGCCTCCAGCAGCTTGAGCACGTCGTGCAGCTCGCGCGGTGCCAGGCCCTGGCGGAAGGTGATGGCGCCGAGGTGGTGACGATGGAGTCGGCCGGCGAGGTCTTTGAGGACCGGGTTCTTGGGATCGGTGGCGACGCCCTCGATGACCAGCTGCTGGCGGGCGACGCCCAAGGACAGGGTCGAGCGGCCTTCGAGTACCCGGGTCAAGCGTTCCACCACGCGCTCGGTGGCCGGAGCCAGGGAGGGATGGCCTCCGGGGTACATCGCGTGCTTATGAAGGGCGATGGACAGCTCGATCAGGAAATCCGCGAGGTCCCGGGAGAGTGTGGCCTGGGGCTTCGCGGGCCTCGCTTCGGGCTTGCGGTTCATGGGAGGGGCGTCGGGCAGCGGGATGCCGTCCGGCCGCGGAGTGGAGGGGCCGATGCGCTTGAGCTTCATGGGTTCCTCGAGATCCCCGCCCGAAATCGTCAGCTCGCTGCCCTTCACGGCGATCACGTAGCCCACCCACTCGTCACCGAAGGCCAGGTAGAGCGAGTCCGCCCCGAGGCGCCAGCGCACGGTCTCTTCGCCGTAACTCGCGGAGGAGTCGGGCCGCACGACGACTTCGCGCGGCCCTTCCGGCGTTTGGGCGCGCCAGGTGCCGGTGATACGGGGCCGGGACTGGGCCACGGTGGGGCGCGGGGCGAGGGAGATCGCCGTGACCAGGATCACGACCGGGCCGAGCCGCATCATGCCCCAAACATACCTGCGGCGGGGCATCTGTTCCACGTGCCCCCGGCCCCCCGGTCCGCTGCTTGGTAAGGCGCCCTTCAAGCGATGCGCCCCGGAGTTTCCCCCGGGGCGCCTGTGCCGCTGCGTTGATCCGCGATGCTTTGCCGAAGCCGCGGCTCAATACATCCCGCCCATCCCGCCACCGCCCGGCATCGGCGGGGTTTTCTCCTCTTCCTTCTTCTCCACCACCACGCACTCCGTGGTGAGCAGCAGGCTCGCCACCGACGCCGCGTTCTGAAGCGCCGTGCGGGTCACCTTGGTGGGGTCGATCACGCCGGCCACCACCAGGTCCTCGTACTCACCGGTCTGGGCGTTGAAGCCGAAGTTCTTTTCCTTCCCGCTCTTCACCCTCTCGACCACGATGGACCCCTCGGCGCCCGCGTTGGACGCGATGATCCGCATCGGCTCCTCCAACGCCCGGCGCACGATGTCGATGCCCACCTGCTCGTCGGTATCCTCCACCTTGATCTTGCTCAAGGCCGGTACCGCCCGGATCAGCGCCACGCCGCCGCCCGGCACGATGCCCTCTTCGACCGCCGCGCGCGTGGCGTGGAGCGCGTCCTCCACCCGAGCCTTCTTCTCTTTCATCTCGGTCTCGGTGGCTGCACCCACGTCGATCACCGCCACGCCGCCGGCCAGCTTGGCCAAGCGCTCCTGCAGCTTCTCGCGGTCGTAGTCCGACGTGGTTTTGTCGATGGCCGCCTTGATCTCCTTGATCCGGCCCTGAATGGCATCCTGCTTCCCCGCCCCATCAACGATGGTCGTGTTGTCCTTGTCAATGATGATCCGCTTGGCGCGGCCCAGATCATTGAGGACCGTGTTCTCCAGCTTGAAGCCCACTTCATCGCTGATCACCTGGCCGCCGGTGAGCACCGCGATGTCCTGCAGCATGGCCTTGCGGCGGTCGCCGAAGCCGGGGGCCTTCACCCCGCACACCTTGAGCGTGCCACGCAGCTTGTTCACCACCAGCGTGGCCAGCGCCTCGCCCTCGATGTCCTCCGCGATCAAGAGCAACGGCTTCCCGGTCTGGGCCACCTTCTCCAGGACCGGTAGCAGGTCCTTCATGGCGGAGACCTTCTTGTCGTGGATCAGGATGTACGACTCCTCGAGGATGGCTTCCATCTTCTCGGGGTCGGTCACGAAGTAGGGGGACAGATAGCCGCGGTCAAACTGCATGCCGTCCACGGTCTCCAGCTCGGTCTCGAGGCCCTTGGCCTCCTCCACCGTGATGACGCCGTCCTTCCCCACTTTCTCCATGGCCTCGGAGACCTTGTCGCCGATGGCCTCATCGCCGTTGGCGGAGATGGTGGCCACCTGCTTGATCTCCTTCTTGCCCGCCGTGGGCATGGACACCTTCTTGAGCTCCCCAACCACGACCTCGACCGCCTTGTCGATGCCGCGCTTGATGGCCATGGGGTTCACCCCCGAGGTGACGCTCTTCAGGCCCTCTCGGTAGATGGCCTGGGCCAGCACCGTGGCCGTGGTGGTGCCGTCGCCAGCCACGTCCGAGGTCTTGGTGGCGACCTCCTTCACCATCTGGGCGCCCATGTTCTCCACCGGATCCGGCAGCTCGACCTCCTTGGCGACCGTAACCCCGTCCTTGGTCACGGTGGGGCTGCCGAACTTCTTGTCAATGACGACATTGCGGCCCCTGGGGCCGAGCGTTGCCTTGACCGCGTCCGCCAGCTGATCCACGCCCCGCCTGAGCCGGGCCCGCGCCTCGACGCCAAAGTGTAGCTCCTTCGCGTTTGCCATCGTGTCTCTCCCTCTCTGTTCCTACGATCACTCAGCCGATGACGGCGAGGACGTCGGATTCCTTGATGATGAGGTATTCTTCGTCGTCGAACCGGACTTCCGTACCGCTGTATTTCCCGTACAGCACCTTCAGACCCACCTTCAGCTCCATCGGGACCCGCTCACCCTTCTCGAAGCGGCCCGGGCCGACGGCGACGATCTCGCCCTGCTGAGGTTTCTCTTTCGCGGTGTCCGGGATGTAGAGCCCGCCCCGCATCTCCTCCGCCTCCTCCAATGACCGAATCACGACTCGGTCACCGAGGGGCTGGATCTTCACCTTGGCCTTGGTAGCAGTTGCCATAACACCAGCCCTCCGTGGTGCAAGTACCTGTGTTTTAGTGACTTGCTGCTGCGATTAGCACTCAGGATGGATGAGTGCTAGTGATATAACAAAAGCTGGCGGGGAGGACACCGAGTGTCAAGGGGACGCGGCGCTACTGCAGTATTCGCCTGGCCATAGTCCAGCGCCGCCGCCACCACTGGCTGTCCCCATCCAGGGCGGACAAGCTGGAAAGTTTCACCCCGCCCGAGGCGCTGTGGATGAACTGGCCCTCGCCCAGGTAGAGCCCCACGTGGGTTACC
>JACPAP010000227.1:0-17416 GCA_016180765.1 Gemmatimonadota bacterium | reverse complement strand
ATAGGCGTATTGAATCAGTCCCGAGCAGTCATACCCGTTGGCGTCGCTGCCGCCCCAGGTGTAGGGGAACCCCATGACGTCGATCGCGGTGCGGACCACGTCGGCGGCCACGCGGGCGCCCGCGGGCGACGCCCCGGTGTCGCGCCCCAGGCTGATCAATTCCCCCTCGGTTGGTGGGTCGAACCTCGGCGGCCCGACCGTCGGGGCCCGGCGTGGCCGCCGGGGCGTAGCGCCGGTGGCGAGGCGAACGCCCAGCGTGAGGCCGCGGCGATCATCCGGCCGGAGCTGCCAGAACCCCCGCGCGTCCTGGTCCTCGGTCCGGTAGCGCAGCTCCAGGCCCAGCGACAGGAGCGAGAAGAGGGGAACGGCCCAGCCCACGCCGGCGCTCCAGGACGCGTCGAGGTTGCCGTCGCTGTGCCGCATCGCGAGCCCCGCGGTACCAGCCACGTAGGCCCGCCCATCGTGGCGTCCGAGGCCGAGCGAAAAGTCGGCGCCGGTCTGGGTGCGGTCGGCGAAGGATCGGCTGTCGTCCACGTGCGCCACGCCCAGGCCCCAATCGAATGGACCAAGCAGCGTGCGGTGGTATCCGACGCTGTACAGCACGGCGGTAGAGTCAGGCCACCAGCGGCCGTAGCTGGCGTCGAGCCCGCTGCGCTGGGCGCGGGCCTGGCACGGGATGAGGGCGGCGAGCGCCGCGACGAGGTACGGCCTCACGGGGATGCCCCAATATAAGACCGACCTCGCGACAGGCGGGAAGCGGGAAAGGGGAAACGGGAAAGGTCGGCGTCACGTCTCCCTTCTCACGTCTCACATGTCCGGCCACAGCCACCCGAAGGTGCCGGCAGTCAACAGCGCGTACAGCAGCGCGTCGCCGAGCTGCTTCGCGACGCTGCTCCATGGTTTTCCGAACCAGATGCCGTCTGAAATGGCGCCCCACCCGTAGGCCGCCCAGGTGACCGTTCCGACCACGCGGAACACCTGCAGGTAGGGCGTTCCGGGGTCCAGGGTGCGCCCGGCGACGTAGGCCGCCAGGACACCCACCGCGAGGTAGTACACCAAGGACGCGATCATCTGCGGCCCCATGCCCCGCACGCCCGGCGGGACGACGGTGAGCCAGGCGGTGGGTCCCTCCTCGCGCTTCTTGAGGAAGGCGGGGTCGTTCATTCCTGCTGGCGTGGTGTATGGCAGCACGTACTGACCTGGTGCCGTGCCCTTCAACGCCGTGCGTGCTGCCTCTTGGTTCGACAGGCCTTTCCACTCCTTCTTGTGATGCGGCAGCGCCATCCACACGATCGCGGCGGCCACGAACACGAAGACCGCGGACAGCAGGATGGGAAGCCAGAGGGAGGTGATAGAGACGGTCACGGCGCGCTCCAGGGGTGAAGGACGGCGGCAAACATAGGGCGGAAGCGGTAGAAGCGGCAGAGGCGGGAGAAGCGACCGACGGGTCCGCTTCTCCCGCCTCTGCCGCCGCTCGCTTGCCCGGCCGCGCGCACCCCTGGTATCATGCGAGCGACCGAATCCCCTGAGTAGGAGTCCACGATGCGCCGGGTGGTGCATTTCTACCGCTCTACCGTCGGGAAGAAAGTAGCGATGGCCGCCTCGGGCGCGGTGCTGTTTTTTTGGGTCATTGCCCACATGCTCGGCAATCTGACAACGTTCCAGGGTCCCGAAAAAATCAATGCTTATGCCGAAGGGCTCCGCACATTTGGGGAGCCCTTTTTTGGGCCCGGCCAGGTCTTGTGGATGGTCCGCCTGGTCTTGATCGCCTGTGTGGCGATCCACGTCCTTGCGGCGCTGCAGCTGTGGTGGCTGTCGCGCGCCGCTCGCCCCGTGGGATACCACAACCCGCCACACTTGGAGCTGAGCTACGCATCGCGGACGCTGCGCTGGGGGGGAGTCATCATCTTCCTCTACGTTGCGTACCACCTGATGCATTTCACGCTGGGCACGGTGCATCCGGACTTCCGATCGGGCGACGTGTATCACAACCTGGTCGTCGGCTTCCAGGCGTGGCCCGTGGCGGCGGTCTACATCCTGGCGGTGGGCGCGCTGGGATTCCATTTGTATCATGGGGTCTGGAGCACCTTCCAGACGCTGGGCCTCAACCACCCGAGGTACAACCGCTATCGGCGGGCGGCCGCCGCCGTCATCGCCGTTGGGCTGTTCGTGGGCTTCGTGTCGGTTCCCGTGGCGGTCTTAGCGGGGGTCTTGCGCTGAATGTTAAACCGGACGTCGAGTGACTCTTTACCGCAGAGGGCGCAGAGAAGGAACAGAGAGGGCGCAGAGGTTGATGGTGATCGTTTGTTACCAGTCTGCGGCCCGGCCGTGAATCCCCCCTTCACGTTTCTCTCTGCGTCCTCTCCGTTCATCTCTGCGCCCTCTGCGGTGGTCAGTGGTCTTGGAGCCGCGGCGGGGGCGGGGCGCACGGCTGAAGGACTAGAATAGCGTATGGAACTCCGAGCCAACGTTCCGGACGGGCCGATCGAGCAAAAATGGGATCGGCACCGGGTCGAGTTGAAGCTGGTGAACCCCGCCAACAAGCGGAAATACGACGTCATCGTGGTGGGGAGCGGGCTGGCCGGCGCCTCGGCCGCGGCGACGCTGGGCGAGCTGGGGTACAACGTCCGCTGCTTCTGCTTCCAGGACAGCGCGCGCCGGGCCCACAGCATCGCCGCACAGGGCGGCATCAACGCCGCCAAGAACTACCAGAATGACGGGGACAGCGTCTTCCGGCTGTTCTATGACACGATCAAGGGCGGTGATTTCCGGTCCCGCGAGGCCAACGTGTACCGTCTGGCGCAGATCAGCGTGAACATCATTGACCAGTGTGTGGCCCAGGGCGTGCCGTTCGCGCGGGAGTACGGGGGCCTGCTGGCCAATCGGTCGTTCGGCGGGGCGCAGGTCTCCCGCACGTTCTACGCGCGGGGCCAGACGGGACAGCAGCTGCTGCTCGGGGCGTATCAGGCGCTGTCGCGCCAGATCGCCGCAGGCAAGGTGGCCATGTACCCCCGCACCGAAATGTTGGATGTCATCGCGATCGACGGGCGGGCGCGCGGTATCGTGGTGCGGGATCTGGTGACGGGGAAGGTCTCGTCCCACGTGGCGCACGCGGTGGTGCTGGCGAGCGGGGGGTACGCCAACGTGTACTACCTCTCCACCAACGCCAAGGGGTGCAACGTCACCGCCACCTGGCGGGCGTACAAGCGCGGGGCGGCGTTCGCCAACCCGTGCTTCACGCAAATCCACCCCACCTGCATTCCGCACAGCGGCGACTATCAATCCAAGCTCACGCTGATGAGCGAGTCGCTCCGGAACGACGGGCGGATCTGGGTGCCCCAGCGGGCGGGCGACACCCGGCCCCCCGGCGAAATTCCGGACGCGGAGCGGGACTACTATCTCGAGCGCATCTACCCGAGCTTCGGCAACCTGGCCCCGCGCGACATCTCCTCCCGCCGGGCCAAGGAATTGGTGGACGCTGGACACGGAGTAGGGCCGCTCAAGAACGGCGTGTATCTGGATTTCCGCGACCCCATCGCCCGGCTGGGACGTGGTGAGATCGCCGAGCGCTACGGCAATCTGTTCGAGATGTACGAGCGGATCACCGGGGAGAATCCCTATGAAGTGCCGATGCGGATCTACCCCGCCCCGCACTACGTCATGGGCGGCCTGTGGGTGGATTACAACCTCATGACCACGGTCTCGGGACTGTTCGTGATCGGTGAGGCGAATTTCTCCGACCACGGCGCCAACCGGCTGGGGGCGAGCGCGCTGATGCAAGGGCTGGCCGACGGCTACTTCGTCCTGCCCTACACCATTGGCGATTATCTGGCGGGGCAACGCTTCGACCAAGTGGATGATCGGCACGCCGCCTGCCGCGACACCGAGCGGGAGGTGGGCCAGCGGGTCAACCGACTGCTGAGCGCCAAAGGCAGCCGCACCGTGGATGGCGTTCACCGGGAGTTGGGCGCGCTCTTGCGCGAGAAGTGCGGCATGGCGCGCAACGCCGCCGGGCTCCAGGAGGCGCTCCGAACCATCCCGGAGCTGCGCGAGCGGTTCTGGCGGGAGGTCCGGGTCACCGGCAGCGGCGCCGAGTTCAATCAGGAGCTGGAAAAGGCCGGCCGGGTGGCAGACTTCCTGGAGTTCGGTGAGCTGATGTGTCAGGACGCGCTGCAACGGGAGGAATCCTGCGGCGGCCACTTCCGCGAAGAATACCAGACGCCGGATGGCGAAGCCCTGCGGGACGACGAGCGCTTCGCCTACGTAGCCGCCTGGGAGTACGCTGGCGCCGGCAACCCGGCGCGTCTGAATCGGGAGCCGCTCACCTTCGAGTCGGTGCACCTCACGCAGCGGAGCTACCAATGATCAGTCCGATTCCGCACCAGCGATGAACCTGGTCTTGCACGTCTGGCGCCAGGCCGGCCCCAAGCTGCCTGGGAGGTTCGAGCGGTACGAGGCGCGCAACGTCAACGAGCACATGTCGTTCCTCGAAATGCTGGACGTGGTGAACCAGGGGCTGCTTCAGGCCGGCCACGATCCCATCGCGTTCGAGCACGACTGCCGCGAGGGCATCTGCGGCTCGTGTGGCTTCGTGATCAACGGGAGTCCGCACGGGCCGCTCGGGGACACCACCGTCTGCCAGCTCCACCTGCGGCACTTCCAGAACGGTGACGAGCTGTGGATCGAGCCGTGGCGGGCCAAGGCGTTTCCGGTGGTGAAGGACCTCGTGGTAGACCGGAACGCGTTCGACCGCATCATCCAGGCCGGGGGGTACATCTCGGTCCGGACCGGGAGCGCGCCGGACGCTAACGCGATCCCGGTGCGCAAGGAGAACGCGGAGCGCGCGATGGACGCGGCCGCCTGCATCGGGTGCGGGGCCTGCGTGGCGGCCTGCCCCAACGGGTCCGCCATGCTGTTCACGGCGGCGAAGGTCGCCCACCTGGCCTTGCTGCCGCAGGGCCAGCCGGAGCGACTGCAGCGGGTACTGGGCATGGTGGAACAGATGGACCAGGACGGCTTCGGCAACTGCACCAATCACGGCGCGTGTGAGGCCGCCTGCCCCAAGGGGATCAGCATCGACTTCATCGCTCAGCTGAACCGGGACTGGGTGAGGGCCGCCTTGAGCTACGCGCCGCACGAGGCCGCGGAAGGGGCGATTTAGGGCAGAAGCGGGGCAGGAGAGTGGCAGAAAAAGGGCAGAAAAAGGGCAGGAGCGTGGCAGGATCGATCTGCCTCTCCCCTGCCCTGTTCCTGCCCTGTTCCTGCCTTGTTCCTGCCCTGTTCCTGCCCCTCCTGCCCCTACAGCTTCACCACTCCCATCGTCTCCCGGACCGACTCCGCCGACTTCTTCAGCGCGGCCCGCTCGGCGTCCGTGAGCTGGACCTCGATGATCTCCTCCAGCCCTTTGGCCCCCAGTTTGCACGGGACGCCCAGGAAGACGTCCTTCAGTCCGTACTCGCCCTGCAGCCAGGCCGAGCACGGCAGGACGCGGTGCTTGTTGCGCACGATGGCTTCCACCATCTGCACCGCCGCGGCCGAGGGTGCGTAATACGCCGACCCGGTCTTCAAGTAGTTCACAATCTCGCCACCGCCCGTGCGGGTTCGCTGGACGATTGAATCGAGCTTCTTGCCGTCCAACAGCTGGGTGACGGGAATCCCGCTCACCGTCGTGTAGGACACCAGCGGCACCATGGTGTCGCCGTGGCCGCCCAGCACCATGGCCTGAATGTCCTCTACGGAGACCTCCAGGGCGTCGGACAGGAAGGTCCGGTAGCGCGCCGTGTCCAGCACCCCGGCCATCCCGATCACCCGCTCCCTCGGGAATCCCGTCACCTGCTTGGTGACCCAGCACATCACGTCGAGCGGATTGGACACCACCACCACAATGGCCCGCGGCGATGCCTTCTTGATCTCCTGGCTCACGGCCTTCACGATGTCCGCGTTGGTCTTCACCAGGTCGTCCCGGCTCATGCCCGGTTTCCGGGCAATCCCGGCCGTCACCACGAACAGCTCACTGTCCTTGGCCGGCCCGTAGTCGTTGGCCCCGGTCACCCGGGTGTCGAAGCCCTCGATCGGCCCGGTCTCCCATTGGTCCAGTCCCTTGCCCTGCGGGACGCCCTCGATGATGTCTACCAGTACGACCTCGCGGGCCAGTTCTTTTTCCGCGAGGCGCTGCGCGAGTGTGGCGCCGACGTTCCCGGCGCCTACCACGGTGATCTTATTCATGGTTCACTCTGGCCCTCTCCCCGTCCCGAATGATGGGTCGAATGGTGTAGTCGGTCGCGGCGCGGCCGACCGGGACGCTCGGTAGGGGCTTCCGTGGGCGGCGTCCGGTCTTCCAGCTGGGCGCCCACGCGCCGGAGGGCTTCGTACAACACGATCCCGACGGCCGTCGCCAGATTCAGGCTGCGTACGGCCGGACGCATCGGGATCCGATACACCCGCTCCGGGTGCTTCTCCCGGATCCGCGCCGGCAGACCCATGGTCTCGTTCCCGAACACCAGCACCGAGTTCGGGGAGAAGGGCGCCAAGAAGTACGACTGTCCGCCATGGGCGGAGAAGTAGAGACAGCGATCCCGCGAGACCGCGGCGCGGAACTCCCGCCACGAGGGGTGGACCCACAGGTCCACCTCGTTCCAGTAGTCCAACCCGGCGCGCCGGAGCTGGTCGTCGTCCAGCGAGAAGCCCAGCGGCTCGATGAGTTGGAGGGACGTGTCGGTGGCCGCGCACAGGCGGGCGATGTTCCCGGTATTGGGCGGGATCTGCGGCTCGATCACCACCACGGTGAGGCTCATGCTCACTCCTGCGGGGAGTGAGCCATGGGGTGAGGGTCGCCCCGCCAACGCCGGGTCCCGTCGTCCAGGATCTCTTGCTTCCAGACCGGGAGGCGCCGCTTCACCTCCTCGATGACGTAGCGGCAGGCGGCGAACGCATCGGCTCGATGGGGCGTGGCCGCCGCGATGGCGATGCTGGCCTCGCCAGCCGGCACGGTGCCCAGGCGGTGGCACACGGCCAGCCGGCCGTTGGGCCAGCGCTCTCGCGCCTCGGCCAGGATCCGGTCGAACTCGGCCACCACCATCTCCTCGTACGCGGTGTATTCGATGCTGGTCACCGGACCGTCCTCGGATCCGCGCCGCACGGTTCCCAGGAAGAGCGCTGCCCCTCCAAGCCCCGGATCACTGACGGCGGCCAGGAGCGAGGCTGGCTCAATGGGCCGGCGGGTGAGGTAGCGGCCTTCAGCCACCGGCTACGGGGGGGAGCAGAGCCAACTCGTCCCCGTCTGACAGGCGCTGGTCCGGAAGCACGTGGGCGAGATTAACGGCGGCGAGGGGTCGCGCGGGGAGCTTCTGACCGTACTTGGCCTGCTGGCGCACGGCGGCAACGGCGTCCGCCACGGTCGCCCCGGGCGGCAGCTCAACCGTTACGGCGCTGGTGCCGACCAACTCCGCGTATTGGGCGAACAGCCGCACCGTGACTCGGATGGCGGTGCCGGGCTCGGCCGGCGAGGTGACGCGGAACTGCATAGCAGGGAAGAATATACCCTACCATGGGGTACTGCTCCAACTGACTACAAGGAACTGCTCAGGCTTGCGGCACTCGCTCGGTCGCCTCGGCGACCATGGCCCGGAGTTCCTTGGAAGGCTTGAACACGGGTACGGGGCGCGCCGCGACTTCTACCGGATCTCCGGTGCGAGGGTTCCTCGCCATGCGCGTCTTGCGCTTGCGGATCTTGAAGGTGCCGAATCCGCGGATCTCGATGTTATGCTGCTCCGACAAGGCGGCCTTGACGGCGTCGAGGAATGCGTCAACCACCCGGGCGCAGTCCTTCTTCGAGATCATCGGTCCCGCCGTCCGGGCGATGGTGGCGGTTACCTTCTCAACGAGATCGGCCTTGGTCATCCGTTCCCCCTGGGGAGGCCTCCGCGGCGAAAAAAAAGGCCCCGGCCCGAGCGACGCGGGGGGTCAACATATGGGCTTACCTATTGACTGTCAAGAGCTTGGAGGAACTCGTGGAAGTGGGTCCTCGCGTCGTGAGGGCCCGGAGAAGCCTCCGGATGGTACTGCACGGCGGAAATGGGTAGCTCCCTGTGCTTGAGGCCTTCCACCGTGTCATCATTGAGGTTACGATGCGTCACCTCAAGTGATTTTGCACCTGGCACGTCCTTACCTGTTCCCCTGACTGCAAATCCGTGGTTTTGGCTGGTTATGAGGACCCGGCCGGTCTCAAGGTCGCGGACCGGATGATTCCCGCCCCGGTGCCCGTAGGGGAGCTTGACGGTCTCTCCTCCGAACGCCAGCCCAATCAACTGGTGGCCCAGACAGATGCCGAAGGTGGGCAATCCACCTTCGGTCAGCTCCCGAATCACCGGAAGCGCGTACTCCACAGCCGCCGGATCTCCGGGGCCGTTGGAGAGGAACAGACCGTCCGGCTTAAGCTCCCGCACGCGCGCTGCCGGCGTGGCGGCGGGAACGACGGTCACCCGGCAATTGAGCGACGTGAACACCCGCAGGATGTTCTCCTTCATACCGAAATCATAGGCCACCACATGATGGCGCGCGCCGGGATCGCCCACCAGCCGTTCGCCCGAGACGGTCGCCTGGGAAGCCAGGTCCTGCCCTTCCATATGGGGACTGGCCTCGAGGGCGGCCTTCACCTGAGGACTGGGCTCCGACCCTTCTGCCACGATGCCTCGCATGGCGCCGGCGGAGCGGATGTGACGGGTCAGCTTGCGGGTGTCCACGCCTTCCAGCACCGGGACGTTGCGGCGGGCCAGCCAGTCGTCCAGCGCGCCCCCGGCGCGCCAGCTGGAGTGAGCCCGCGACAGCTCCCGGACCACGACCCCGTTGACCTGCGGTCTGGTGGACTCCAGATCCTCGTCGTTGATCCCGTAGTTGCCGATCATGGGGGCCGTCATGACCACGATCTGGCCCAGGTAGGACGGGTCGGTGAAGACCTCCTGATACCCGGTGAGGTTGGTGGTGAACACCACCTCGCCGGGCGTGGACGAAAACGGACGGCGCGTCGTTCCAGGGAACCACGCGCCGTCTTCGAGTAAGACGAAAGCGGGAAGCGGCTGGGTCACGCGCCTATCGGGGAACCGGGTTCCGGGTGGCCGGCGGTTGTGTGGCCGGCTGCTCTTGCAGGGGCAGCGGCGCTATCGGCGCGGGCGCCGGCGCCTGCTGCTCCAGCACCGAGCGGGGAGCCGCGCCGCGCGAGCCCAATCCGGCGAGCATCAGGGATAGCCCCAGGAAGATCCCGCCGCACCACCAGGAGAGCTTGGTGAGAATGGTGACCGCCTGGCGGCCGCCCAGGAAGCTGTCCGTGGAAGCGCCACCGCCCAGGCTTGCCAGGCCACCGCCCTGCCCCGCCTGGAGCAGCACGACGACCGTGAGCAGGATCGAGTCGAGGATCAGCAGGATCAGCAGGAACGTGAACATGCTTGGGCGAATCATACCGAGGCCCGCGGCCTCGGTCAATTCGTCGGGAGGGAGAAGGAGTGGGTCTGACCATTACCGGAGGGAGATCAGCTGGGCCCAGCCCGTGGGATCCAATGAGGCGCCGCCCACGAGAACGCCGTCAATCTCGGGTTCAGCCAAGAGGTCCGCCCCATTCCTGAGATTCACGCTCCCCCCGTACGGAACGGTGACGTCGTCTGGGTTCACGCCCTGCTTCTCGAACCAGCCCCGAATGGACCGATGCACCTCCGCCGCGTCGGCGGGCGTGGCATTCCTGCCGGTGCCGATGGCCCAGACCGGCTCGTAGGCGACCACCAGCTGGGCCAGTTGGCGGGTCGGAAGACCGTCGAGGACGTTCAGCTGGCGCCGCACCACTGCCCAGGTTTCTCCCGCCTCGCGTTCCTCCAGCTTCTCGCCTACACAGAACACGGGGACCAACCCGGCAGCGAGCAACGCGCGCGCCTTGTTTCCCGACTCCTCGTCCGTTTCGCCGAACCCGTGCCGGCGCTCCGAGTGTCCCACGATGGCGCCGTTGGCCCCGGCCTCCACCAGCATGGGGACGCTGATCTCGCCGGTGAAGGCGCCCTTGGGCTCCCAGTGGACGTTCTGAACCCCGGCGCCGAGATCCGGCCGGCCCCGGACCAGATCGAGCACGGTGGTAAAGGAAATGGCGGGCGGGAAGAACCACACGTCGCGGTCGGTCCGCCGGGCGTACTGCTCCAGAAAGGTTCCGAGGAAGCTTCGGGCCGCCCCCGGCCCGTGATGCATCTTCCAGTTGGCGGCGAACAGCCGGCGTCTCACGCGTCGTCCAGCGCCGCGACGCCGGGCAGGACCTTCCCTTCCATGAACTCCAGCGCGGCGCCGCCCCCGGTGGAGACGTGGGACACCTGGGCCTCCAGGCCCGCCGCCACCACGGCCGCCGCCGAGTCGCCGCCGCCTACGATGGTAGTAGCGCCTTTGGCGGTCGCCGCGGCCAAGGCCCGCGCGATGGCCAAGGTGCCGCCGTCGAAGGGCGGGGTTTCGAAGACGCCCATGGGGCCATTCCACACAACCGTCCTGGCACCCTCAATGCGGCGCGCGAAATCCCGGCGGGTGGCCTCGTCGATGTCGTAGACGGCCCACCCCCCCTGCCGGCAGCACCAGCTTTTTCCCCGCTCGCTCCAGCAGCTCCTGCGCCCGCTCCACTTTGTCGCGCTCCACCAGGGAGTTACCCACCTCGAGGTCCATCGCAAGGAAGAAGGTACAGGCCATGGCCCCGCCGATGAGCAGCTCGTCCACCTTGGGCAACAGGGTGTTGATGACCTCGATCTTGTCCGACACTTTGGCGCCGCCCAGCACCGCGACGAAGGGCCGCTTGGGCCGCTCCAGCGCGGCGCCCAGGTATTCCAACTCCTTGGCCATGAGGAAACCGGCCACGGCCGGTTTTAGGAGATGGGCCACCGCCTCGGTGGAGGAGTGAGCCCGGTGCGCCGAGCCGAAGGCGTCGTTGACGTACAGGTCTCCCAGCCGCGCCAGGGCGCCGGCCAGCGCCGGGTCGTTCTTCTCTTCCCCCGGGAAAAAGCGGGTGTTCTCGACCACCGCGACCTCTCCGCGCTTGAGCTGGCGACTCTGCCGCTCCGAGTCGTCGGCCAGGGGGTCGGTGATGAACCTGACCGGCGCGCCGAGCAGCTTTTCCAGCGCGCTCGCCACGGGTTTGAGCGAGTACTTGGGGTCCGGGCCACCCTTGGGCCGGCCCAAATGGGACATCAACAGGACGCGGCAGCCTTTGCCCGTGAGCCAGCGAATCGTGGGCAGCGCCGCTCGGATCCGGGTGTCATCGGTTACCTGCCCGTCCACCAGCGGCACGTTGAAATCCACCCGCACCAGGGCGCGCAGGCCTTCCAGAGGCTGCTTCTCCAGCGCCGCCAGCGTGCGCTTGTTCACAACTTGGCCGCCACCAGCTCGAGCAGGTCCACGCACCGCATGGCGTAGCCCATCTCGTTGTCGTACCAGGACGAGATGTGCACCAGGGTGCTGTCAATGACCTGGGTGCTCATGGCGTCCACGGTACTGGAGTGGGGATCGCCGATGTAATCCCCCGAGACCAACGGCTCGTCGCTTACGGCCAGGATGCCTTTCATGGGTCCGGCGGCCGCCGTGCGGAACGCCGCGTTGACGGCCTCGACATCGGTCTTCCTGGAGACCACGCAGGTCAGGTCCACGACCGAGACGTCGGCGGTGGGCACCCGCAGCGACACGCCATCCAGCTTGCCCTTGAGCTCGGGCAGGACCAGCGAAGTGGCGTGGGCTGCCCCGGTCGTGGTGGGGATGATGTTCAACGCCGCCGCACGGGCCCGCCGGAGATCCTTGTGGGGCAGGTCCAGCACTCTCTGGTCGTTGGTGTAGCTGTGCACGGTCGTCATGAACCCGCGCTCGAACCCGAAGTTGTCCAGCACCACCTTCACCACCGGCACGAGGCAGTTGGTGGTGCACGACGCGTTGGACAATACGTGGTGCTTCTTGGGATCGTAGGCCTGGTGGTTCACGCCCATCACGACGGTGATGTCCTCCTTCTTGGCCGGCGCGCTGATGATGACCTTCTTGGCGCCGGCGCTGAGGTGGGCGGCGGCCTTGTCGCGGTCGGTGAAGAGGCCGGTGGATTCCAGGACCACGTCTGCGCCCAGGTCTTTCCACGGCAGCTGCGCCGGGTCTTTGACAGACAACACCCGCACCGATTTTCCGTTGACGCAGATGCCGTCGCTTTCGGCTTCGGCGGTTCCGCGGAACCGGCCATGGACCGAGTCGTACTTGAACAGGTGTGTCAGGGTCTTGGGGTCGGTGACGTCGTTGACGGCGACGACGTCCAGGTTGGTCTTGGCCTGCACGATGCCGCGCAGCACCAGCCGTCCGATCCGCCCGAATCCGTTGATCGCGATCTTCACCGCCATGGGTGTGTCCTGTGGAGTCGATGGTCAGATGACTCGGCGCTCGAACGGGAGCGCCCGAGCGAACGTTATCGCGCCGATGTGCCGCCACCCCGCCCCTGCCAGCGCCCCTGCCGCGGCAACCAGGGTGGCACCGGTGGTAAGCACGTCGTCCACTATGATAACCCCACGCGCCACCCCGGCCGGAGGGGCAGCAAACGCGCCTGCCACGTTGGCCGCCCGCTCTTCAGGCGTCAACGCCGTCTGTGAACCACCGTCGCGCCGCCGCGTGAGAAGCTCTTCATGGACCGGAAGATTCCAGGCGCGACCCAGCGCGCGCGCGATCACGGCGGCCTGGTTGTAGCCGCGTTCCCGGAAGCGGCGGCGCGTGAGGGGAATCGGCGCCAGCGCCCCGCCCTGCGGCCGCGGCGCGTGGCGCGCGATCAGGTCGGCCATCAGCGGTGCCAGCCGTTGGTAGCCCCGGTACTTCAGGTGGTGCACCATCTCTCGCGCCTCGTGGTCCAGCCACACGGCGCTCCGCGCCCACGCCAGTTCCGGCGGCCACTCGGCACAGAAGCGGCATCCGCCGATGAGCGGCAGCGGGTGCCGGCAACGGCCACAGCCGCCCAGCAGCGGCTGGAGCCGCAGGCGGCAACGGGCGCAGACCAGCGCATCGGGCTCGCTATCGCCCACCCAACGCTCGCAAGCAAGGCATGCATTCGGGAGCAGAAAACGCTCTAGTGCCCGGACCGCGCTCGGAGTGTTTTTCACCACAGAGACCATAGAGACTGCACAGGTAACCGTTGTAGAACGCTTCAGGACCATCGCTACGACCTCTGTGCTCGCTGCGCTGTATACGGTCTCATCTGTGGGGTCTCTGCGTGCTCTGTGGTGAATCCGTGACTATAAGCTCGGGCCTAGTCCCCAAGAGCCTGCCGTACCGCCGCAGCCATGATCTCTCGCGGCGCCGGCACGCCGGGGAAGAAGCGCTCGAAGGCGTAGGCGCCCTGAGCCACCAGCAGGGCGCGCCCGTCTGCCGCCTTGAGACCGCGCGCGCGGCAGGCCCGGACCCAGGCCGTCTCCCGGGGCGCGTAGACCAGATCGAGCGCCGCCCGGCACCCGTCCAGTCGATCGGCCGGCACGGGGGGTGGGTCGCCGGTCTTGAGCCCCAGCGGCGTGGCGTTGATGGCGGTTCCCGCGGATTGCCCGTCGTCCGGGTGCGCGTCCACGCCGATCTCCCGGGCCCAGGCGGCGAAGGTCGCGGCCCGCGCGGGGTCCCGCGAGCGCACCAGCAGCCGGGCGGACCGCGCCCGGGCCGCGGCGGCCACGGCCCGGGCGGAGCCTCCCGTGCCCACCACCAGCCACGGACTCTGGGGCTCGAGGCGATCCAGGGCGTCGAGCAGGCCGGCCACGTCGGTGTTGTCGCCCACCAGGCGCCCGCCCTCCGGAAAGAAGGTGTTGACCGCGCTCAGCTCCTGAGCCGCCGCGGTCAGCCGGATCAGGAGCTGGGCCACGGAGAGCTTGTGGGGCACGGTCACGTTCCCGGCGACACCTAAGGCCTCGAACGCCTTGATGACGTGCGGGAGTGCTACGGCGTCGGCACGCAGGGGGACGTAGATCGCGTCGAGGCCAAGCGCCGCGATGGCCGCGTTGTGCATGGCCGGGGACAGCGAGTGCTGCACCGGGTCCCCGACGACCACCAGGACCCGGCTAGTTGCCTGAACTCGGGTCATGGAATTCGGCCACCAGACGTTTGACGGCGGCGCGCACCAGCGTCTCGAGCTCCGCGTAGGTCTCCCGATACACGTCCAGATCCCCGCCGAACGGGTCGCTCACCTCAGCTTGCGGTCCGCCCCGGCCGGCGTACTCGCCCAGGACGAAGGTGCGGCCCTCGCCGCCCAGCTCTTGCACCCGAGCACGATGGTGGCGAGCCATGGTCAGAATCATACCGGCTTGGTCGACCAGCTCCCGGGTGAGCAGCCGGGCGCGATGGGCCGAGAGATCCAACCCGTGCTCCAGCCCGACCAGATACGCGCCTTCCGAAGCCGGGGCCCCGTCCCAAGCGCCAGTACCGGCCGACGTCACCGCGATGTCGTCGCGGCCCAGACCGGTCAGCTCCTGGCGCATAAAGGCCTCGGCCAGCGGGCTCCGGCAGATGTTGCCGGTGCAGACCAGCAGCACCTGCGTCATGGCGCGGCGCTCCCGGCGCGGCGGCGGAGCTCGCTCTTGGGGATCGCGCCTTCCCGGACCAGACGCGGCTGCGCCCGGGTGCAGTCCACCACGGTCGAGGGGGGAACGTTCCCCAACGTGCCGCCGTCCAGGACCAGGAGCGTACCGTTGGCAATCGCGGGCCCGAAGGTCGCCGCAATGGCTGCCACACCGGGCGCGGTGGGTCCGCCGGGAACGTTGGCGGACGTAGACGTCAATGGAAACCCCAGCGCCTCCACCAGCTGCGCGATGCCGGCGTGTCCGGTGCTTCGCACGGCAATGCCTCCTTCGGGTCCCCGCAGCGCGTCGGGGAGCTGGCCTTCGCCGCCCGCGAGCACCAGGGTCAGCGGCCCGGGCCAGAACGCGTCGGCCAACGCGGTCGCCGCCTCGGTGAACACCAGCCCGTAGGCCTCCACCATGCGCCGACTCGAGACCAGGAGCAGAAACGGCTTGTCCTGGCGGCGACCTTTGAGCGCGGCGAGGGCGGCGACGTCCGCCGGGCGCGGCCGGGAGCCCAGACCGTAGACGGTTTCCGTGGGGTAGGCCAGCAGGCCTCCGCGCTCGAGATGCGCGGCGACGGGGGGGATGGCGCGGCGCACCTGATCGGGCGTCTGGAACGCCAGGGCGGTCATCGGGACGCAAGGGCTTCCGCCAGGACGAAGTCGTCGGCCGTGGTCACCTTGATGTTGGTGGTGTGGTCCGGGATCACCACCACCGGCGCCCCCAGCCGCTCGACCAGCTGGGCGTCGTCCGTCAGGTCCCCGGTCTCGGCCCGGCGGGCGTAGGCTTCCTCCAGCAAGGCGCGCGGGAATCCCTGCGGGGTCTGAGCTCGCCACAACCCCCGGCGATCCACCGTCTCCCTCACGCGCTCGCCGGCGGCGTCCGCCCGCTTCACCGTGTCGCCCACGGGAACGGCCGCCACCGCCCCGGATCCGGTCTCGGCAGCGGCGATGACCGCGTCAATGACGTCTTGGCTCACGAAGGGCCGCGCCGCGTCGTGCACCACCGCGATGCGGCACGCAGGATCCAGCCGCTCCAGGGCGAGAGCCACGGAGTCCGCCCGCGTGGCTCCACCCGCCACCACCTGCAGGCGCTGGCTGATCAGGTCCCGCAACCAGACCGGCGGGCGGGCCGCGAACTCCGGGGGCAAGGCGACGACGATCTGGCGCACCCGCGCGTGTTGCGCGAACGGGCGGACGGCCCGGAGCAGCATGGGCACGCCGCAGATGAGGCGGAACTGCTTCAACTCCCCCGCGCCTGCTCGTTCTCCCTGCCCGGCTGCGGGCAGGAGAACGCCGACCTCAGGCGGCGAGCCAGCGCGCGAGGTCGGCGACATGAGCAACCGGGGTGGCAGGGATCTGGCCGCCCACGCGGCTCCGGGCCGAGAGGAAGACGGTACGGAACCCCAGACGCTCCGCTTCCGCAAACCGGCGCTCGAGCGCCGCGGTGGGGCGCACCTCCCCGCCCAGACCGACCTCTCCCACGAACAGCGCATCGGGCGGGACCGGCCGGTCGTGGACCGCGGAGCACAGCGCGGCGACGACGCCCAGATCCGACGCCGGCTCGACCAGCCGCATGCCGCCCGTGACGTTGACGAAGACGTCGAGGTCGTGGAAGCGCAGCCCCGCCCGCCGCTCCAGCACGGCGAGCAGCACCGCCAGCCGGCGGTGGTCCAGGCCGGTGGCGACTCGCTGGGGCGTGCCGAACCCGGACTGGACGGCGAGTGCCTGGATCTCGATCAGCATGGGGCGGCTGCCTTCCATCACCGCGGTCACGGCCGAGCCGGGCACGGCGGTGTCCCGCCCCGCCAGGAAGGTGGCGGACGGGTTGCCCACCGGGGTCAGGCCCGCCCCGGTCATCTCGAACACGCCCACTTCGTCCACCGATCCGAAGCGGTTCTTCACGGCACGGAGCACGCGGTAGTCGTGGCTGGTTTCCCCCTCGAAGTAGAGCACCGTGTCGGCGATGTGCTCCAGCGTCTTGGGGCCCGCGATCACGCCGCCTCGGGTGACGTGTCCCACCAGGAGCACGGCGGCGCCGGACTCCTTGGCGAAGCGCATCAGCCGCGCCGCGCACTCGCGCACCTGCCCCACGTTCCCGGGCGCCCCTTCGAGTTCCTCGGTGTACGTGGTCTGGATCGAGTCCACGACGACGACCTGCGCGCCGATCGCCGCGGCCGTGGCTTCGATGGCTTCCACCTGCACCTCCGGGAGGATGCGCACCTGCCCCGCCGCCCCGCCCAGGCGGTCGGCCCGCAGGCGGACCTGCTCGGCGGACTCTTCGCCCGAGACGTACAGCGTGGGCACGCCCGCCTGCTCCAGGCGCGCCGAGCACTGGAGCAGCAAGGTGGACTTGCCGATGCCGGGCTCGCCACCCACGAGGGTGAGGGAGCCCGGGACCACGCCGCCGCCCAAGACGAAGTCGAACTCGTTGAGGCCGGTGGTCCAGCGACGCAGCGATTCGGCCTTCACCTCGGACAGGCGGATGGGCGGCTCGGCGGGTCGACGGTGCGATCGCGCCGAGCGTCGAGCCGTCGCGCCGCCCGCCCGGCCGACCGCCTCTTCCGCCACCGTGTTCCAGGCGCCGCAGCCCTCGCATCGGCCCACCCATTTGGGATACTCGGCTCCGCACTCCGTGCAGCGATACACGGAGCGGTGGCTACGAGACACTTGATCCCTCGGGTTCTCGCTCAATGTAGCTGTAGAAGCGGGTGTGCTCTTTCCTGAACGTGAGCTTGACCATCCCCGTGGGCCCGTTCCGGTGCTTGGCGACGATTATCTGCACGATGTTTTCCTGCTTGG
Organism: Gemmatimonadota bacterium; assembly: GCA_016180765.1. Classification (GTDB taxonomy): domain Bacteria; phylum Gemmatimonadota; class Gemmatimonadetes; order Gemmatimonadales; family GWC2-71-9; genus JACPAP01. The sequence goes on along the minus strand of JACPAP010000227.1, from coordinate 48 downwards.
TCGGATCCGCCTCCTTGTGGAGAAAGAGCACCACGTCGGCGTCCTGCT
>JACPAP010000226.1 GCA_016180765.1 Gemmatimonadota bacterium | reverse complement strand
CCACCACGTCCGCCAGGGCGCGGGACGCGGTGCGGGCCACGTTGGCGGTCATGTTGGGCACGCAGTAGTGCACCACGTCGTGGACCACGAACACGGGGTCCTGGAGCGTGGTCGGCCGGCTGGTCTCGACGCACCCGCCCTGGTCGATGGAGACGTCCACGATCACGCTGCCCGCGCGCATGGCGCGGACCATCTCCTCCGTGATGAGGAGCGGCGCGCGGGCTCCGGGAATCAGAATGGCGCCGATCACCACGTCCGCGATCGCGGTGAAGCGCGCCAGGCGGTCGGTGGTGGCCAGCTGGGTCTCGATGTGGGCGCCCAGCTCCTGGTTCACCGAGCGCAGCTTGCGGATGTCCTGGTCCAGCATGACGACATGCGCGCCCAGCGCCAGCGCGCGACGCGCGGCGCTCCGGCCCACCGTGCCGGCGCCCAGGATGAGCACGGTAGGCGGGGCGATGCCCGGCACATGGGAGAGCAGGATGCCGCGGCCTCGCTCTTCGTTCTGGAGGTAGTGGGCGGCGGTGAACACGGCCAGGTCGCCCGCCATCTGACCGATCGCGGTGAGAATGATGCGGCGGCCCCGAGCGTCTTGGACCAGCTCGTAGCCGATCACCGTCAGCTCCAGCTCCTGGAAGCGCTCGACCGTGGCCCGTGGCGCGACCACGAGGTGCTGGAATCCGCACAGGACCGACCCCGGACGGAGCAGGTCCAGCTCGGCGGGCGAAACCAGTCCCACGCCGCAGACGACGTCCACCCGCTTGAACGCTTCTTCTCGGTTGTAGACCACCGTGGCCCCGGCTTGCTGGTACTCCTGGTCGCTGAACCGGGCCGCCTTGCCGGCGTCCCGCTCCACGACCACGGCGTGGCCGTCCAGCACCAACTGCTGGGCGGCCCAGGGCGTGAGTCCAACCCGCCGTTCCTGCCTGCCCGTCTCCCGGGGGACGCCGAAGTTCATGGCTCACCTCCAACGCGAAGCCCTTCCATCGCGCATAACGGTAGCGGGGGTGCACGCAAGCCTGGCTAAAGGGGAAGTGAAGCTGCCCTGTTGACGCTCGGTTGAGATCACCAGCCTACCGTGCGACCACTATGGAGGTGCTCAAGACGGCAGTGCTCTCCACCGGGCTGGTGGCAGGGTTCCTGGCCGCCTTCCTGATCGCGCTGTACTGCCTGCAATTCATTCTGCGGGTTGTGCGCCACTGGGACACGAGCCGCCCGCTGCCGGAGGTGCAGTCGTGGAAGGTCGGCGCCTTACAGGTCACGCTGGCCGAATCAAAGGCGGCGCGGAAGGTGAAAGCGACCCTCGCGCGGCATCACGAGCGACTGGAGGCGGTTGATAGAATGTTAATTATATTGAACCGCCGAGTTCGGCATTTCGAGAGAAGGGCCCAATGACTGAAGAGAGCGGGGCGCGTCTTTCCTCGTCGCTGGTCACGGAGATCCAGAAACACTACGGCTTCACCGAGGAAGAGGCCAAAGACCTGGCCAGTGACCCGGACTTCGGGCCCTATATCGAATGGGCACTGAATGCGAGCCGTGAGTCGGCTGCGCTGCTCGATGAGCTTGAGGTAGCGGTGAAGGAACTCGAGGATCTGCTTCCCGTGAAGTCTTCCGGCTGATGCTGCGCCGCGGGTTCCCAGCCGCCGCGATTCTGAACCCCACAACAACGCCGCAAGCCCCGGAGCGCGCTGCCCTCACGCTCGCGACCGTCTTGTTCAGGGAAGATGCCCGAGGAGAGAGTCGAACTCTCACGGGGTTGCCCCCACGGGATTTTGAGTCCCGCGTGTCTGCCATTCCACCACTCGGGCGTGGTGAGGCAATATAGTCGCCCGAGCCTCCCGGCGAGGGACTACCGCGGAATCGTATCCAAGTCGGGGAACGGCATGGTATCCGGCGGCATCCGCCCCGGGCGCCCCTGCATCTCCATCCGCCGCCGGACGATTCCCTCCACCTGCTGCTGGAGTCGCTCCCACATGAGCGCGAGTTGCGCGCGCTGCACCGGCGACAGGAATGGCACGTACTCGCGCTGCTCGGCGCGGGTCTGCTCCACCATGGCCGCCCGCTGCGCGATCACGCCGTCCAGGAGCTTGGTCAGGCTGTCCGGGTTGTCGCGCCGCTGATCCAGCGAGCGGCGAAAGACCTCGGTGAACCGGCGATCCTGCTCCGGCGTCAGGCCGGCCTGGTTTCGGTACGTCGCGAGGAACTGCTCCATCACCCGCTGCCGCAGCAGCTGAACGCCCGGAGGCGGCCCTTGCTGGGCCAGCACCGGTGTGGCCGCCAAGCAGAGACCGAGAATCCACAGCTTGCGCATCAGCCCTCCAGCAGGCGCAGCAGCTCGTTGAGCTGCGCCTCGTTCAAGCTCTCGAGCCCGATCGCCACGCCCTCGTGCACCGGGGCCTCGACGCCCAAGGAATCGAACACCTCCATGAGCTCGTCGGCCGAGAGATCGCGCAGGATCGGCGCGATCATGACCGCCGCCGGCTCCGACCCGTTCTCCAAGGCTTCCCGCACCAGGACGCCGCCGGTCACCAGCACCGCGACGGCCGCAGCCAGCCGGAGCATCGCGGGTGAACTCCACCAGACGCGGGCCGGCCGCCGTACCGTGGCGCGATCGGCCCGGAGGCGGGCCACGACGCCGGCGGCGAGACGGTCAACATCGAGCCGATCCGCGGCGCGTGCGCCCAGGGCCTTGGCTACTCGCTCAATCTGGTGTTCGTCCATGGCTGCGATGTCCGATCTCCGAAAACTGCGTGGTCCGTTATCCGTTTTCCGTTGTCTGTAACGGCTCCAGCATCAGCTCTCAGCCACCCGTTTCAGCCGCTGCACGGCATGGTGATAGTGCACTCGTGCAGCTCCCACCGTGGTGCCCAACGTCGTGGCGATCTCCTCGTACTCCAGGCCCTGCTGCGCCCGCAACAGAAACACGTCCCGCTGCATCCGCGGCAGTTCGGCGATCTCCGCCTGAAGGCGCTGGGCCAGCTCGTGGGTGACCGCCTCCGCGTAGGGATCGGTGGAGTCCGGGATTTCCCGGTCCTCCAGCGCCACCACCGGCCGGCGGCGGTAGCGCCGGCGCAGGTCCTTGAGCGCGTTCGACCCGATCGCCATCACCCAGGTCCTGAACCTCGCGCCGCCCCGGAAGCCGTCAATCTTGCGAAACGCGCGGTAGAAGGTCTCCTGCACCAGGTCCTCGACCTCGTCCCCGGCGCCGGAGGCGCTTAAGTATCGCGCCACCGCCCGCGCGTGACGGCGCACCAGCTCCGCCGCCGCCGCTTCGTCGCCCCGGCGCCAGGCCTCGATCAGCTCCGCGTCCGATGGAGCAGGGTCCGGCATCGGGGCGGTCACACTGGGGAGACGGCCATGTCGGCAGGATGTTAAGCCAGCGGTAGGGCCGGCAGAAGCGGCAGGAGAAGGGCAGCAAGAGGGCAGAAGAGGGGCAGAACCTACTCTGCCTCTCCTGCCCCATCTGCCCTCTTCCTGCCGGGGGGTTGCGGTGGTCAGTGGGGAGGGCATAGTTTCGAACGAGCGTTCGAATGGCCACCATCCCCTACGACGAGCGGCTCGAGCACCTCCTCGCTACTGCGGCTCGGGTGTTCGCGGACCAGGGCTACCACGCCACCACCATGCGGGACCTCGCCCGGGCCACCGGGATGAGCCTCGCCGGCATGTACTACTACGTCCAGGGTAAGGACCAGCTGCTGTTCCTCATTCAAGAGCGCTGCTTCCAGCAGGTGCTCGCCGGGGCGAATGCCGCGGTGGCGGAGGCCGCCGGTCCGGCGGAGCGCGTCACCCGCTTCATCCAGCATCACCTGGGGTTCTTCGCCAGCCACATGAGCGAGATGAAGGTGCTCTCGCACGAGGCGAAGAGCCTCTCGGGCCCGCGCCTGGACAGGATCAACCGGCTCAAGCGCCGCTACGTGGAGCTGCTCGCCGGGCTGATCGCCGACCTGGGCGCGGACGGTGACGAGCCCCGGTCCGCACCGGAACGGGGCGGACGGCCGGATCCTCGCATTGCGGCTTACGGGCTCTTCGGCATGATGAACTGGATCTACACCTGGTACGACCCGAAGGGGCCGGTGTCCCCCGAGACCCTGGCCGATCACTTTGCGCAACTCTTTCTCACCGGCGCGGCGGGCAACCCCTCGGCCGTCGCGCAAGGAGGTCTGTAATCATGGCAACCACCGCAAGGCCCAAGCAATCCGCCGCGCCCGCCGGGACCGCCGCGTCCGCCGAACGCCGTCTGGTGGAGTACCGCGTGGAGGACGGGCTCGCGATCCTCGAGCTCAACGATCCGCCGGCCAACACCTACACCTATGAGATGATGCGGCAGCTGGACGAGGCCATCCTCGACGCCCGCATGAACGACGACGTGTGGGTGATCCTCCTGCGCGGCAAGGGGAACAAGTTCTTCTCGGCGGGCGCCAACATCAAAATGCTGTCCGAGGTGACGCCCCGCTTCAAGTACTTCTTCTGTTTACATGCCAACGAGACGCTCAATCGGCTGGAGCACACGCCTAAGCTCACCATCGCGGCGCTCAACGGCCACACGGTGGGGGGCGGCCTGGAGATCGCCATGGCGTGTGACCTCCGCCTCGCCTGTCAGGACGCCGGCAAGATCGGTCTCCCAGAGGTGAACCTGGGTGTGCTCCCGGGGACCGGCGGGACCCAGCGGTTGTCGCGGATCGTTGGGAAGTCCCGCGCCATTGAGATGATGGTGAAAGGCGAGACCTTCTCGTTCGAGAAGGCGCAGGAGTTGGGGCTGGTGAACGAGATCCTCCCCAAGGACACGTTCTGGGATCAGGTCCTGATGTACGCCAAGCAGTTCTGTCCGCCAAACAAAGCCGCGAAGGCGGTGGGCCACATCAAGCGCGCCGTTTGCTCCGGCTGCGAGGTGCCGTTCGAGAGCGGGCTGGCTATCGAGCGGGAGTTGCAGCAGCTCCTGTTCCAGAGTGAGGACGCCAAGGAGGGCCTGGCGGCCTACGTCGAGAAGCGGGTGGCCGAGTTCAAGGGGCGCTGAGATGGCCACGGCGGCCGGGACCGAGCTTCGGACGGAGCTGTTCGTCAACAACGAGTGGCGTCCGGCGGCGTCGGGCGAGCGGTTCGAGGTCACCAACCCCGCCACGGAAGAAATCATCGCGGAAGTCGCGGCGGCGGGTCCCAGGGACATTGACGACGCCGTGGCGGCGGCCCGGGCCTGCTTCGAGGGCGACGCCTGGCGCTCGCTCTCCGCGCGCAAGCGCGGTGCCCTGCTCTACCGCGCAGCGGACCTCCTGGAGCAACGGGCGGACCAGATGGCGCGGCTCGAGACGCTGCACAACGGAAAGCCGCTGTTCGAGTCCAAGATCGATGTGGCGATGACGGTGGAAACGCTGCGCTACTACGCGGGGTGGGCCGACAAGCTGGGCGGCCAGACGCTGCCGGTGGACGGGCCGTTCTTCGCCTACACGCTACGCGAACCCACCGGCGTGGTCGCCGCCATCGTGCCGTGGAACTTCCCGCTCAACCTCGCCTCCTGGAAGTTCGCCCCCGCGCTGGCCGTGGGCTGCACCGTGATCTTGAAGCCCGCCAGCGAAACGCCGCTGACGGCGCTCGCCATGGCGGACATCATGGAGCAAGCGGGGTTCCCTCCGGGCGCATTCAACGTGCTCACCGGCGGCGGCTCCACCGTGGGCGCGGCTCTGGTGAAGCACCCGGGCGTGGACAAGATCGCCTTTACCGGCTCCACCGAGGTCGGCAAGCAGATCATGCGGGATGCCGCCGCGACGCTCAAACGGGTGACGCTGGAGCTGGGCGGCAAGAGTCCCAACGTCATTTTCGCGGACGCCGATCTCAAAGCCGCCGTCCGCGGGGCGCAGAACGGGATCTTCTACGGCAAAGGGGAGGTGTGCGCCGCGGGCTCCCGGTTGCTGGTGGAGCGCTCGGTGCACGACCAGGTGGTCGAAGAGTTGGCGGCCCGCGCCCAGAAGCTCACCCCGGGAGATCCCTTCGATAAGAACACCCGGCTGGGCGCCGTGGTTTCGAAGAAGCAGCAACAGACGGTTCTCTCCTACATCGAAGCCGGTAAGAAGGAAGCGAAGCTGGTGGCGGGCGGGAACCCGGCGAAAGTGAACGGCAAAGGGTATTTCGTGGAGGCCACGGTCTTCGATCAGGCCAAGCCTGGGATGAAGATCGTGGACGAGGAGATCTTCGGGCCGGTGCTGGCGGTGCTGACGTTCGACGGCGTGGACGATGGCATCCGGCTGGCCAACCAGACCATGTACGGCCTCGCCGCGGGCATTTGGACCAAGGACATCCGGAAGGCGCATCGCGTGGCCCAGGCCATTCGCGCGGGCACGGTCTGGATCAACACCTACAACTTCTACGACTCGTCGGCGCCGTTCGGCGGATATAAGGCGAGCGGGTTCGGGCGGGATCTGGGACGAGAGGCGCTGGACGGCTACACCGAAGTGAAGACGGTGTGGGTGGGGTTGTGAGAGGGGCGGTGAGGGACGGTGAGTGAAGCGTTGATCTACTCGGCGGTACGGACCCCTGTGGGTCGCCACGGCGGCGCCCTCGCCGAGGTGCGACCCGACGATCTCGCCGCGATCGTGCTCAAGGCCGTGGTGGACCGGGTGGGCTACGACCCGGCCCGGCTCGACGACGTGATCCTGGGGTGTGCCAACGGGGCTGGCGAGGACAACCGCAACGTGGCGCGCATGGCGGCACTGCTGGCGGGATACCCGGTCGAGGTCCCGGGCCAGACCATCAACCGCCTGTGTGGCTCCGGGCTCCAGGCGGTGGCCAGCGCCGCCCAGGCGATCAAAGCCAACGAAGGGGATGCGTTCGTCGCGGGCGGCGTCGAGAGCATGACGCGGGCGCCGTACATCATGCTGAAGCGCGGGACGGCGTGGGACCGCAAGGCGCCCGAGATCGCGGACTCGACGGTCGGCTGGCGGTTCACCAATCCCAGGATGCCCAAGGAGTGGACCATTTCATTGGGCGAGACCGCCGAGGTCGTGGCCCAGCAATACGGCATCCCTCGGGACCAGCAGGACGCGTTTGCGTGGGAGAGCCAGCAGCGTGCGCAGCGGGCGCTGGAGCAATGCGCGTTCAAGGATGAGGTCGTGCCGGTCGAGGTCGGCGGATCGACGGACCGGCGGATCGTCGATCGGGACGAGCATCCGCGGGCCGACGTGACGTTAGCGTCGCTCGCGAAGCTGAAGCCCGCGTTTGCCCAGGATGGCACGGTGACGGCGGGCTCTTCGAGCGGTATCAACGACGGTGCGGCTGCGCTGCTCGTGCTGTCGGACCGCCCGGCCGTCCAGCCGCCGAACCACTCTCCCCTGGCCCGGATCGTCGCCACCGCGGTCGCCGGCGTGGACCCGAGCCGCATGGGGCTGGGTCCGATCCCTGCCACGCGCAAGGTGCTCCAGCGCGCGGGACTCAAGGTGGCGGATCTGGACCTGGTCGAGCTCAACGAAGCGTTCGCCGCCCAGGCGCTCGCCTGCATCAAGGACCTCGAGCTGGATCCGGCCAAGGTCAACATCTACGGCGGCGCCATCGCGCTGGGGCACCCGCTGGGCTGCACCGGCGCCAAGGTGCTGACGACCCTGGTGTACGCGCTCAGGCGGACGGGCGGGCGCTACGGGCTCGCGACCATGTGCATCGGCGTGGGGCAAGGGATTGCCATGATTGTGGAGCGCGCATGAGCCGGTACCAGCACATCCTGGTGTCCCGCGAGGATGGGATCGGCACGGTCACGATCAACCGGCCGGAGAAGCTCAACGCCTTCGCGGGCAAGATGCGACAGGACATGGCGGCAGCGGTCCGGGAGCTGGCGGCCGATCCCGCGGTGCGAGTGCTCGTCATCACCGGGGCCGGGCGGGCGTTCTGCGCCGGCGCCGACATCGACTATATGAAGGAACTGCTGGAGCGCGGCGACACCGAGAACTTCACCGTGCTGGTGGAAGCTGGCCGCGCCGTGGTTACCACGCTCCGGGAGACCCCCAAGCCGGTGGTGGCCAGCGTGAACGGCCCGGCGGCGGGCGGCGGCGCCAACCTGGCGCTCGCCTGCGACCTCCGGATCGCCTCGGACCAGGCTTCCCTCGGGCAGACGTTCAGTCGGATTGGGCTGCACCCGGATTGGGGCGCCACCTACTTGCTGCCGCGCCTGGTGGGTCCGTCCCGAGCCTTCGAGCTGTTCGCGAGCGGCGAGATGGTCGGGGCGGAAGACGCGTTGCGGCTGGGGCTGTTCAACCGGGTGGTGCCCCACGATCGGCTCGCGGCCGAGACCAAGGCATTGGCGCGGGCCTTGGCCGCGAAGCCGCCCTTGGCGTTGGCGCTCGCCAAGAAAGCAGTGTACGCCAGCGAATCGCATTCCTTGAGCCAGATGCTGGATATGGAGCTGGAGCATCAGCTCCGGTGCTTCGCCAGCCGAGACGCCCGCGAGGGCTTCACGGCCTTTCTGGAAAAACGACAACCCTCCTTCCAGGGCACGTGAGAGGCACACATGCGCAAGGTGCACAACTGGGACGAATGGATTGACTACTTCTACTACTGGCAGGACTCGATCGGCCTGGAGCGGAAGGAGCTGCGGGAGTTCACGTTCGACGTGAAGTTCGGGCCGCCGGAGGTCGAGGAGATCGAGTTCGGGCACTATCGGGGCCAGCGGAAGTGGAAGACGCTGCTCCACATCCCGGACCAACGCATCCGCGACACGCTGCTCAACCTGGTGGTCTACCAGGGCGATACCGAGTTCGCCTCGGTGGAGCAGCAGCGCAATCTCCTCAAGAGCCCGCCCAGCAGCTACGATCTGCTGGCCATCACGCGGGTCATGTGCGAGGAGATGCGGCACGGCTGGCAGATGTCGTACCTCTTGTGCGAGCACTTCGGCGACGAAGGGAAGCGCGAGGCGCAGAAGCTGCTGGAGCGGCGGGCCGAAGAGGGTGAGCGCCTTCTCGGCTCCTTCAACGAGATCGTGGACAACTGGCTGGATTTCTTCACCTACACCCAGTTCATCGACCGCGACGGCAAGTTCCAGCTCAAGATGCTGTCCGTCTCGGGGTTCGAGCCGCTGTCCCGCTCCATGGGCCCTATGCTGAAGGAAGAGAGCTATCACCTCGGCACCGGGAACAACGGCTTGCTCCGGATCGTGAAGGCGGGCAAGGTCCAGCCGGAATTGATGCAGAAGTTCTTCAACAAGTGGGTGCCGACGGCGTTCGACCTGTTCGGTACGGACCACTCGAGCACCGCGCATTGGGCCTACGTGTGGGGGCTCAAGGGGCGGTTCGACGAGCGCGACAACCCCACGCCGGCCGACAAGGCCCGGCTCAACGACTACAACCGCCTGCTCTATCGGGACGAGTGCATCCGGCTAGTGGACCGGATCAACCAGTACATCCCGGATCGGGATCGGTGGCTCAAGGTGCCGGACATCAAGTTCAACCGGCGGATCGGGATGTACGCTCACCAGTGCTACACCGTGGACGGCGAGCCGATCAGCGAGGAGCGGTATCCGGCGTATCTCAAGTCGGTGCAGCCGCGGGAGCAGGACTACCGGCAGCTGCGCGACATCGTCGCCGGCGGGCAATGGATCGAGGAGCGGACAGTTCAGGACAACTAGGCGGTGAGTCAAGGCGCCGGGTCCCCTTCGGGCGCTAGCAGTTCCGCGCGCGCCGCAGACGAAAACGGTTTCCAAGGCGCGCGCTTCACTGACGCGCGCTCCGGGGACTCGGCGCCTTGACTCACCGCGCCAGTCCCGTCCTGGTGATAGCGCACCGGGGCGCGTCGGGGTACGAGCACGAGAACTCGCTGGCGGCCTTTCGGGCGGCGGTGCGATTGGGCGCCGACGGTATCGAATTGGATGTCCACGACACGGCCGACGGCGTCCTCGTCGTGCATCACGATCCGCTCCTCGACGGGCAGCCGATCCGGGAGCTTTCGGCCGCTGAGGTGAGCGGCGTCAGACTGCCGAACGGCGAGCCGGTGCCCACGCTCGCGGCCGCGCTCCGCACCATCGGGCCCGACTGCCGAGTCTTCGTGGAGGTCAAAACGCTGGCTCCCGAGCACGACGCCGCCTTGCTCGCCGCGCTGGACGCTGGGCCGGCCCCATCCAACTACCACGTACACGGGTTCGATCACCGCGTGGTGCGGCGGCTCACCGCGCAACGGAGAGGCCTGGTGGGCGGCGTGTTGTCCACGTCCTATCCGTTGGACCCGTGGCGTCAGTTGTCCGACGTGGGGGCCCAGGAGCTGTGGCAGGAAACGCCGCTGATTGACCGCGCTTTGGTGGACGGCGCCCATGAGCGCGGTTTCCTGGTATACGCCTGGACCGTGGACCACCCCGCGCGGGCGCGCGAGTTAGCCGCGGTGGGCGTGGACGGCGTATGCACCAACCGGCCGGACCTGATTCGCGAGGCGCTGGTCTGATGCGGATCGCCGTGGTCGGTGCGGGGACCATGGGTCACGGCATTGCGCAGGTGGCGGCCATAGCGGGGTACCAGACCCGGCTGACGGACGCCGACCTCTCGGCGAAGGACGCGGCGCTAGCCACCAACACCTCTTCCCTGTCAATCCAACGGATCGCGGAGGTCACCGGACGCGCCGAGCGCGTCGTGGGGATGCACTTCTTCAATCCGGTCCACATCATGAAGCTAGTGGAGATCGTGACCCACCAGCGTATGGCTCGGGACACGGCCTGGACCGTGGACGACCCCGCGCGGGCGCGCGAGTTAGCCGCGATGGGCGTGGACGGCGTATGCACCAACCGGCCGGACGTGATTCGCGAGGCACTGGCCTGATGCGGATCGCCGAGCAGCGGGTGGCGACCCCGGAGGACATTGATAAGGCGATGGAATTGGGCTACGGGCACCCCCTGGGCCCGCTCAAGGTGAGCGACCTGGTGGGGCTCGACGTTCGACTCGCCATCGCCGAGTATTTGTTCCGCGAGTTGCGGCAGCCGCATTACCAGCCGCCCGTCATCCTGCGAGAGAAAGTGCGCGCGGGCGAGCTGGGCAAGAAAACCGGGAAGGGATTCTACCAATGGCCGAAGGAACCGTCCTGAAACAGGTCGCGGGCCGAGTGGCCACGGTGACCATCAATCGTCCCGAGAAACGCAACGCGCTGGACGCCGCCACCCGCGCCGCGATCGTCGCGACGCTGGATGAGCTGGAGCGCGACCCCGGAGTCCGCGCCGTCATCGTGACCGGCGCCGGCGACAAGGCGTTCATCGCGGGCGCCGACATCGCGGAGTTCGAAGGTCGCGCGCCGGTGGACCAGTTCCGGGTGATGAGCCAGTGGTCGGTGTATCAGGCGGCGGATCGCTTTCCCAAGCCCATCATCGCGGCGATCAACGGATTCTGTTTGGGCGGCGGCTGCGAGTTCGCCATGGCGTGCGACATCCGGATCGCCGCCGATACCGCCAAGCTGGGCCAACCGGAGATCAACCTCGGCATCATTCCCGGGGGAGGCGGCACGCAACGGCTGCCGCGCCTGGTGGGTCTGGGCAATGCATTCAAGCTGCTCTACACCGGGGACCTGATTGACGCGGCGGAAGCGCTGCGCATCGGACTGGTGGACGAAGTGGTTCCGGCCGCGGAGCTGATGGCCCGTGCCCAGGCGCTCGCCGAGAAGATCGCCACCAAGAGCCCGGTGGCGCTGTCGCTCATGAAGGAAGCCGTGCGCGCCAGCGTGCGCGCGCCCCTGGACGAAGGCCTGCGGCAGGAGGCCACGCTCTTCGGTTTGGCGTTTTCCTCGCAAGATAAGCGGGAGGGTGTGGCCGCGTTTCTCGCTAAGCGGACGCCGGAATTCACCGGCCGATGACCCAACGCGGCGGCGGCGGCGGGCCCCGTTCCGATACGGAACGGGGCGGGCACGCCGGGCCGCCGGGCGTCACCGACCTCCACATCCACATTCAGCCCTGGCGCCAGCTCAAGCCCGCCGTCGCCGAGGTGTTTCGCCGAGGCAAGGAGCAGCATTGGGCGCGGCTCCAGGCCCTGATGGACGATCCCAAGGCCCTGCTCGACGTGATGGACGCGGAGGGCATCTGGCGGGCGGGCCTCATCAACTACCCGAGCCCCGACATCATGGGGTTCACGGACGACACCAACGAGTTCGCCGCGAAGTACGCCTCGGCCGCGCCGGAGCGGTTGATTCCCTTCGGCGGCGTGCATCCACGCTTCACGCGCGATCCCGAGGGGCAGGTGGAACACCTGCTCCAGCTCGGGCTACGTTGCCTCAAGATCCATCCACCGCACCAGGCCTATCCGGCCAACGCCTACACTCAGGGCCTGGAGGCTCTGGGGCGGATCTACCGGCGGTGCGAGGAGCGCGGGCTGCCGGTGATGGTCCACACCGGGACCAGCGTCTTCCCCGGCGCGCGCAGCAAGTACGGCCACCCCATGGAGCTGGACGACGTGGCGATCGACTTTCCCGATCTCACGATCCTCATGGCCCACGGCGGCAGGCCGCTATGGATGAACGAGGCGTTTTTCATCCTGCGACGGCACCCGAACGTGTATCTGGAACTCTCCGGGATTCCGCCGCAGCGGCTGCTCGACTACTTCCCCCGCCTCGACGAGATCGCGGACCGCGTGGTGTGGGGCACCGACTGGCCCAGCCCGGGCATCAAGAGCATGGGGAACAACCTCGAGCAGTTCCTGGCTCTGCCGCTGGCGGACCACCTCAAGCAGCTGATCACGCGGACTACGCCGCTGGCGCTCTTGCCGCTGACGCGATGAAGCCCTTCGTGCTCGCGGCCGGGCCGCTGGCCCTGCTCGGCATGGGCGTGCCGGCGGAGATCCTCATGCTGGCCGGCTGCTGGCTCGTGCTGGTTGTTTCGGGTCGCCGGCCCGGTGCCGGGGCTGGCAGGGCGGGGCGCGCTTTCGCACCGCGCTCGACTGGGCCACGGCGCGTCAGGTACCTTGGGGTGTGTTGCTCTTGTTCGGAGGCGGCTTGGCGCTCGCGGCGGCCTTCGCCGGCAGCGGGCTCACGGGCTGGATCGGTGGGCGGATCGAGGCGCTGCACGGTGCGCCGCTGGCGGTGATCGTGCTGGCCTGCGCCACGCTGTTCATTTGGCTGACGGAGCTCACCAGCAACACGGCCACCGCGGCGCTCGGCATGCCTCTCCTGACCGGCGTCGCGGGCGGGCTGGGCATGCCCGCTCTCCCACTCATGGCGGCCGGCGCGACGGGGGCTTCGATGGCGTTCATGCTGCCGGTCGCCACGCCACCCAACGCGATCGTGTTTGGATCGGGACTCCTGAGTCAGACCGACATGGCCAAGGCGGGGGTCTGGATGAACCTCGCCTCGATGATCGTGGTGACCGGCGTAGTGCTGGTGCGGTGGGGCTCCGGCGGGCCGTGACGCCGCGGGTGCGGTGGGTGCTCGCCGACGCCGGGAGGCTTCGGGAGGTCACGTGACGCAGGTACGGATGTTCGCCCTGGCCGGCGCGTCGCTGGCGTTCGTGGCCGTGGCGCTGGGCGCGTTCGGCACCCATGCTCTCAGGACCCGGCTTTCCCCGGATCTCCTGGCCACGTTCGAGACCGGCGTACGCTATCACATGTATCACGCGCTGGCGCTGTTTGCCTGCGCCTGGGCGTATGATCGCTGGGCCGCCGCGCAGATCGGCTGGGCCGGCTGGATGTTCCTGGCCGGGATCGCGCTGTTTTCCGTGTCGCTCTATCTGCTCACCCTCACCGGGGCGCGGTGGTGGGGGACGGTCACGCCGCTCGGAGGCGTGGCGTTTCTCGCGGGATGGGGGTGCTTGGCCTGGGGCGTAGTCGCTGACCGATGAACCGCGGGGAAAGCCACTATATTCCGTGCCGCCAAAGGACCAGGCTGCCATCCACCAGGACATCGCTAACCCGGAAACGACCGCATGACCACCGTCTACTTCAACGGCAACTACCTCCCCCAGGACGAAGTGCGCGTCTCCCCCGAAGATCGCGGCTTCGTGTTCGGCGACGGCGTTTACGAGGTCATCCGATCCTACCAGGGCCAGCTCTTCGCTCTCGACGCGCACCTGGCACGCATGCGGTCCGGAGTATGCGAGCTGGCCATCAACGGCGCGGACGTGGACGCCCTGGGCGACGTCTCGGCCGAGCTGATCAAGCGGAACCACCTCACCGCGGGGGACGCCACCGTCTACCTCCAGATCACGCGGGGCACCGCGCCGCGGGCGCACTTCTTCCCGGATCCTCCGGTGCCGCCCACGGTCTATGCCCAGGCCGGCCGCTTCACGCCCAAGGGCGACCCCGCCAAGGGGATTGCGACGATCACCGTCCCGGACATCCGCTGGGCCCGGTGCGACATCAAGACGGTGCAGCTGCTACCCAACTGCCTGGCCAATCAGCGGGCCCGGGCTTCCGGGGCACAGGAAGCGCTGTTCGTGCGTGATGGCGTGGTGCTGGAAGGCAGCCATTCCAGTCTCTTCTTCGTGTTCGGCGAAGAGGTGCGCACCGCACCCAAGAACAACTACATCCTGCCGAGCATCACGCGAGACATCGTCCTGGATCTCTGTCGCACCGCCGGGATTCCGGCGCGCGAAGCTCCGGTGTTCACCCACGAGCTCCCCCGCGCCACGGAATCGTTCCTTGCCGGGACGACGGTCGAAGTGATGCCCATCGTGCGCATCGACGGCTGGGGCCTGGGCGACGGCAAGCCGGGCCCCGTGACACGTCGGCTCCAAGAGCTGTTCCGGGCGCGGACGCCCAAGGCCAGGGGGTAAACCGAGGCGCGGCGGCGGCCGTAGTGGGAGACGGGGATGGCATGACCCACTGCGTACGCTGTAACCGGCCGCTCGAGATCCTGCGCCACCCGGTCCGCCGCCTATGGGGAACCCGATACTGGTTACAGGGGGTCCGGAGCCTCTTGGCCAAGCCGCTGCGCTTGTGCCCGGCGTGCGGCGCGATTCACACATGGGAGGGCGAGCTGTTGGCGGCCGGGGCCGCCGAGACCGCCGATGAGCTGCGGCTGAAGGCGTATCGGAGCGACATGGTGCGTCTCCGGGATGGGTTCGGCGGTGTGGTGATCGCGGCGGAGCTGGCCGTCATCTGGATGTCCGCGAGCACCACGGCGTTCCCGGCGATCGCGCCCATCCTCGCGATCGCGACCGGCGGCCTGGCGCTCTTCCCGTTCGCCTACTTCAGTCGGAAGGCCAGGGAGGCCAAGCTGGAGGTCAAGCGATTGCGCGAGGCCCGGGTGAAGGGGCAGCTTTCCGCGTGATGATAGTCGGGCTCGCCTGTCTCGTGGTGGCTTCGGTGCTGCTCCCCAGTCCGCTGGCGGCTCAGACCGGTGTCCCATACCACGTCGATTCCCTGCCCAACGGCCTCCGGGTGATCCTCTCCGAAGATCACTCCACGCCGGTCGTCAGCGTGGACGTGTGGTACGACGTGGGCAGCCGCAACGAGCAGGTCGGCCGTTCGGGGTTCGCCCACCTGTTCGAGCACATGATGTTCCAGGGCTCGCAGCACGTCGGGAAGGGGCAGCACTTCCAGCTGGTCGAACGGGCCGGTGGAAGTGTCAACGGCACCACCAACGAAGACCACACCGCGTATTACCAGGAGCTGCCCGCGAACCGGCTGAACTTAGGGCTATGGCTGGAAGCGGACCGCATGCGCTCGCTGGCCATCACGCCCGTGAACTTCGAGAACCAACGCCAGGCCGTGAAAGAGGAGCGCCGGCTGCGGGTGGACAACCAACCGTACGCTCCGGCCCTCACGGAAGGGATCACGCTGCTGTACGACTCCACGACCTGCTTCGGTTACGCGCACAGCGTGATCGGTTCGATGGCCGATCTCGATTCCGCCAAAGTGGGTGACGTCCAGGCCTTTTTCGACCTGTACTACGCGCCCAACAACGCTACCCTCACGGTGGTGGGCGATTTCGACCCGGTCGACGCCCTGCAGTTGATCCGGCAGTACTTCGGCGACCTGCCTCGGGGGCGCGAGCCGCCGCCGGTCTCGTGCGATTACGACTTCGCCGCGGGCGCCAAGCGCCGCGTTTGGGAGGACGAACACGCCAACCTTCCGGCGGTGATCATCGCCTACCGGACACCGGCGCACCAGCACGCGGACACGCCCGCGCTCTCGCTCTTGGGAACCATCCTGGGCGGCGGAGAAAGCTCCCGACTCAACCGGGCGTTGGTGCGGCAGGCTCGTACCGCCCTCGCCGCGGGAACCCAGAGCGCGTCGCGTCTCGGCCCCGGGTTCTTCGCGGCCTTCGCGGTGGCCAATCAGGGCATCGGACCCGATACGCTGGAGCGACAGCTCTCGGCCGAGGTGCGGCGGATCATCGATGAGGGCGTGGCGGCGGAAGAGTTGAGCAAAGCGCGGAACCAATTCCGGGCCGGCAACATGTTTGGCCGGCAGACCACGATGCAGGTGGCCGAGCGCCTCCAGCATTACGCGCACTTGCATGACTCGCTGGAGGACATGCGGACCGATCTCGATCGCTACCTGGCGGTGACGGCGGAGGACATTCGGCGGGTGGCCGCCACGTATCTGGTGCCGGCGAATTCGTTCACCATCGTCGTGGTACCCAAGGGCGAGGCTGGGCAATGACGGGCGAGCACGGACGAGTTCGGTTTAGCGCAGGCGAGCGGACATGGTTTCGCGAGGTCGTCTGTGCTCGCCTGTGCTGGTGCGTGCCGGTCTTGACAGCGGTGCTCTCCGGGCCGCTCGTCGCGCAGTACCCGACATCGCCTCCGCCGCCGGCTCCGCTCCAGCCCATGCAGTTCCCTCCGTTCCGCGAAGCCCGCTTTGGGAACGGGCTGGAGCTGGTGCTGGTGGAGAACCACGAGCTCCCCATCGTGAGCGTGGCGCTGGCGATGCCCGCCGGGGCGCGCCACGAGCCGCCGGGGCGCGAGGGGCTCGCGGGGGTGGTTGCCGAGCTGCTGACCAAGGGCACCAAGACCCGGACGGCGGATCAGATCGCGGCCGAGATCGAGGGCGTGGGCGGGAGCCTGGGTGCCGGCGCGGGCGATGACTTCTTCAGCGTGTCCGTCACCGTGCTCACGGACCACCTGGACCTGGGCTTGAGCTTGATGAGCGACGTCTTGCTCAACGCCACCTTCCCCGAGGACGAAGTGGAGTTGGCCAGGAAGCGCGTTCTGTCATCGCTCCAGCTGGAGAAGTCGGATCCGGGCGCGCTGGCGGGCAAGTTCTTCGCGCAGGCGCTCTACGGGGACCATCCTTACGGTCGGAGCGCCAGCGATAGCTCGATCCGCGCCCTGACCCGCGGGGAGATCCAGCAGTTCGCCGCGACCTGGCTCAAGCCCAGGGGTGCGCTGCTGGTGGTCGCAGGGGACTTGAGCCTCAATGACGCACGCCGCCACATCGAGCGATATCTGGGTGGTTGGACCGGTGCCGGTCCGGCGGCCGGAGCGGTCACCTCGCCCCCCGCCGCCGGTACCACCCGCATCCTGCTGGTGCACCGCCCCGGCTCGGCGCAATCCAATATCGCGGTCGGCAATTTGGCCCTGACGGCGACCGATCCCCTGCACTATCCCGCGACCGTGGCCAACAAGATTCTGGGCGGCGGCGCCGACTCCCGCCTGTTCGCCATCCTGCGCGAGCAGAAGAGTTGGACCTATGGCGCCAGCTCCGGGCTGTCCCGGCGGCGCGACACCGGCCATTTTTCCGCGGGCACCGAGGTTCGCACCGCGGTCACCGACAGCGCGCTCACCGAGCTGCTCAGCCAGCTGCGGCGTATGCGGACGGAGCCGGTAGCGGACAGCGAGCTGGTCGCGGCCAAGGGCTATCTGGTAGGGTCGTTCCCGTTGTCGATCGAGACGCCGCAGCAGGTGGCGGGACAGGTCTCTACCGTGAAGCTCCTGGGTCTCCCCGACGACTACCTGCGCACCTACCGCAACCGCCTAGCCGCGGTCACCGCGGCCGACGTGATGGGCGCGTCGCGGCGGGTGATCCGGCCGGATTCGGCGGTGATCGTGGTGGTGGGGGACGGCACGGCGATCTACCAGAAGCTCACGGCGACCGCGCCCGTTCGGATAGTGGACACCGATGGCAAACCGCTTGCGCCGGAGGACCTCGCTCCCAAGACCGCCGGCCCGGTGGCGTTCGATCGGGCTCAACTGGTTTCCCGGCGGGACTCGTTTCAGGTGAGCGTCCAGGGCAACCCATTCGGCTACATGACGGCGGACCTGGCGGTCTCGGCGGATTCGGCGGTCTATACGGAAGAAACGGTCATCGCGGCTGCCGGGTTCCGCCAGCGGACCGTGGTCCGCCTGGATCCGGCGACGTTCGCCACGCGCACCGTGGATCAAACCGGCGGCGGGGCGGGTCAAGCGCTCGAGATCCACCTCGTCTATCAGGGCGGCCGAGTGAAGGGGCGGGCACAGATACCGGTCCCGGGAGCCGCAGGGCCCAAGGTCACGAATGTGGACACCGCGTTGGCCCAGGGCACCATGGACATCAACGCCTTCCAGCCGCTGGCCGTCGCGCTGCCGTTGGCGGAAGGTGCATCCCTTCCGGTCGCGGCCTTCGAGGCTTCGGAGAACGTCACGCGGACCCTCACCGCGAAAGTGAGCGGCACGGAAGACGTCAGCGTCCCAGCCGGGACTTACTCGGCGTTCCGGGTAGAGGTGACCGGTGGATCTCAGCCGTTCGTCTTCTATGTGAGCCGTGAGACACCGAGACGGTTGCTCAAGCTTGAGGTCGTCGGCCAGCCGCTGGTGTTTGAGCTGGTCAAATAGACGTTATCCGTTATCCGTCCACCCAACCCCTCCGTCCCAACGGACAACGGAAGACGGATGACGGACAACGCTTTATCTCGTCACGGAGGTCGGATGAAACTCCATGTCATAGGCCTGACTCTTTCGCTCACAGCCTGCGCGGGCGCCGCTTCGCAAACGGCGCAGCAGACCAGTCCCCAGGCGGCTGCCACGCCGCCCGAGACGACCAGCGTTGACCGTCCGCAATACCCCTCGACCTACAGACGCACGCCATATCCACCGGTCCTGATTGGCAACGCCACGATCCTCACGGGGACCGGCCAGGAGATCGCCGGCGGCTCGATCCTGTTCCGGGACGGCCGCATCGTGGCCGTGGGTCAGACCCTGCAGGCTCCGGCGGACGCCCAGGTGGTGGACGGCACGGGCAAGTTCGTGACCCCGGGCGTGATCGACACGCACAGCCACATCGGGGTCTACGCGGCGCCGGGGACGTTCGCGGAATCGGACGGAAACGAGCTGCCGGTCAGCCCGAACACGGCGCACGTATGGGCCGAGCACGCCATCTGGCCGCAGGACCCGCAGATCCCGCTGGCGATCGCGGGCGGGGTCACCACGATGCAGGTCCTTCCGGGATCGGGGAACCTGATCGGTGGTCGGGGCGTGACGGTCAAGGTGATCCCGGTGCGCACCGTGCAGGAGATGAAGTTCCCGGACGCGCCCTACGGTCTCAAGATGGCCTGCGGCGAGAATCCCAAGCGGGTCTACGGCGAGCGCGGTGGTCCCGCCACCCGGATGGGCAACATGGCGGGCTACCGGAGCGCGTTCATCGCGGCGGAGAATTATCGGCACAAATGGGACAAGTGGCTCGCGGACAAGAAAGGCGATCAGCCGGAACGCAATCTGCGCGACGAGACCCTGATGGAAGTGTTGCGTGGGCACATCCTGGTGCAGAACCATTGCTACCGCGCGGACGAGATGGTCCAGATGCTGGACCTCGCGCGCGAGTTCGGCTTCCAGATCCGGTCGTTCCATCACGGAGTCGAGGCGTACAAGATCGCCGACAGGCTGGCCGAGGCTGGCACCGCGGCGTCCATCTGGGCGGATTGGTGGGGCTTCAAGGAAGAGGCGATGGACGGGATTCCGGAGAACGCGGCGCTGATGTTCCAGGCCGGCGCGCGGCCGGTGATTCACTCTGACAGCCCCGAAGGCATTCAGCGTTTGAACCAGGAGGCGGCCAAGGCGATGTACGCGGGCCGGCGCGCGGGGATCGACGTCTCGCGCGCGGACGCGGTGAAGTGGTTCACCTCGAACGCCGCCTGGGTGCTCGGCATCGACTCCATCGTGGGGACCCTGGAGGCCGGGAAGATGGCGGACCTGGTGCTGTGGAGCGGCGACCCGTTCTCGGTCTACAGCCGGGCCATGCAGGTCTACAATGACGGCTATTTGATCTACGATCGCAGCGATCCGACCAAGCAGGTGGTGACGGACTTCGGACTCGGGCAGGTGAAGAGATGATGGCATACACTACACACCCGACCTCGCCACGGGCGAGCGCCGATGGCGGTCTATCGCTTTCGCTCGTCTGGGTTCGTCTCTGCTCGTCGGCGCTCGTCTCGGCGGCGCTCGCAGCGGGGCTCTCATCGCCGTTAGCCGGCCAGACTATCGCCATCACCGGCGGCACGGTCTATCCGGTGTCCGGGCCCAGGCTCGAGAACGCCACGGTGCTCATGCGGGACGGTCGCATCGTGGCCGTGGGGACCAACGTCCAGGTTCCGGCGGGCGCGCAGCAGGTGGACGCGCGTGGCAAGTGGGTGACGCCCGGGTTGATTGACGTGGCGACCCAGATCGGGATCACCGAGATCGGAGCGGTTCAGGGGACCAACGAGGGAACGCTGGCGGGCAACGACGTATCCGCCTCGTTCAACGTGTTGGAGGGGATCAACCCGGCGTCGCAGCTCATTCCGGTGGCGCGGATCGAGGGCATTACCACCGTCATGTCCAGCCCGGGTGGCGGCCTGATTTCGGGCCAGGCCGTGGCACTCGACCTTTGGGGCGATCGGATCGAAGACATGGTCATCAAGTCCCCGGTGGCGGTGGTGGGGCAGATCAACGAAGGCGCCAAGGGGACCGGGGGAGGCTCCCGCGCCGGGGTCATGGCCCGGTTGCGCCGGTTGTTCAACGACGCCCGGGAGTACCAGCGCCGCCGCGCGGACTATCAGCGGCGCCAGATGCCGGATCTGTCGGCTCCGGTGGCCGATCTCGAGGCCCTGCTGCCGGTGCTTCGGGGTGAGCTGCCCATCGTGTTGGCTGCGAATCGGCGGAGCGACATCGAGAACGCGCTGCGGCTGGCGCGCGAGTACACCCTGAAGCTGGTGATTGACGGAGCGGTGGAAGGCTGGCAAGTGGCCGATCAGCTGGCCACGGCCAGAGTACCGGTCATCATCAATCCGTTGACGGACATTCCCTCGTACGATGGTCTGAGCCCCAAGCTCGAGAACGCCGCCTTGCTGTCCCGAGCCGGCGTGCAGGTGATTATCGCGAGCTTCGACTCCCACAACTCCCGGAACATCAAGCAGCTGGCGGGGAACGCGGTGACGTACGGGGTGGAGTGGGACGCCGCGGCCGACGTGGCGGTCTGGAGCGGCGACCCGTTCGAGTTCTCGAGTGCGGCGGAGAAGGTGTTCATTCGGGGGATGGAGGTGCCGCTCACCAGCCGGCAACGGGACTTGCTGCGGAGGTATAAATCGTTGCCGCCGAAGTACCAGTGAGGTCAGGCCGCGGGCCCAGTCGATGAGGTTCTGTCACTCACCACCGCCCGCTGAGGCACGAAGTTCCCGCCCCACTGTGACTTACCTCACGCCCCCGCCCCGCCTCAAATCCTTGACTCTCCCCCGATTTACCGCCAATTTCGCGCCGATCCCCTGTCCTCCAGGCAAGCCGCGCCCATGCAGTGTGCCCATTGCTCCACGCCCATCCCGGACGACGCGCGGTTTTGCCATAGCTGCGGCTCCCAGGTGTCCGACGCCGAGGGCCAGGCCCGCGCCTCAGCCTCGATGGACCTGTCCTCCTTCCAGCACATGGAGAAGCTCCTCAAGGAGGACACCGAGGGCGAGTTCGAGATTCAGGGCATGCTGGGCCGCGGCGGCATGGCCGTGGTCTTCCTCGCCACCGAGACCAAGCTCGGCCGTAAGGTCGCCATCAAGGTCCTGCCTCCCGAGCTGACCTTCGGTCACGGCGTTGACCGCTTCATGCGCGAGGCCAAGACCGCCGCCCTGCTGGACCACCCCCACATCATCCCGATCTACCGCATCGGCAGCGGCAGCAAGCTCTTCTGGTACGCCATGAAGTTCCTCGAGGGTCGCTCGCTGGACGACCTGATGAAAGAGAAGGGGAAACTTCCGGTCGACGACGTGATCCCCATCCTCGAGCAGGTGGCCGACGCGCTGGATTACGCCCACGTGCACAACGTGATCCACCGCGACATGAAACCGGCCAACGTCATGCTCGACTCCCGAAACCGCGTGATCGTCACCGACTTCGGGATCGCCAAGGCCTTGACCGAGCAGACCCTCACCGCGTCCGGCTCGGTGGTGGGGACGCCGTACTACATGTCCCCCGAGCAAGGCATGGGCACCGGGGTGAGCGGCCGCTCGGACCAGTACTCGGTGGCGGTAATGGCGTATCGCATGCTCTCCGGGCAGTTCCCCTTCGAGGGCGACTCGGCGATCGACATCCTGCACAAGCACTGCATGATCCCGCCGTCGCCGCTGGAGTTCATTCAGCCGGGCCTGCCGAAGCACGTGTACCTGGCCGTGCATAAGGCGCTGGAGAAGAAACCGGAGCGCCGCTTCTCCACCGTGGCCGCGTTGGTGGAGGCCCTGAAGGCGCCCACCCCGGAGCTGGAGATCTCGGGCGAGGTCTCCGCGGACGGCGCCACCATCGCGGTGCCGGCCGCCTCCATTCGCCCCGGGCGAGGCGGCACCGGGACCACGCCGCCCACGCCCGTGCCTGCGGTGAGCTCGGCCAAGACGGTGGTGCAGACCCCGCCCACGCCGACCCCGCGGCCCTCCGCAGCGCGGGCCAAGCCCAAGAGCCGGCGCGGCGTGCTCATCGGTGGTGGGATTTTGTTGCTCGGGGCCGGCGGGGTCGGGGGCTTTCTGGCTACCCGCGGCGGGTCAACGGATCAAGCGGGCGCCTCATCGCCACAGCAGGCCGCGCCGCAGCGGGGCGCCACCCAGCCGGCACAGGGGGGCGGACCGCCGGGGAGTCAGCCGGCCACCGGGGCCGGGGCGAGCGCCGCGCAGCCGGCCCCGTCAAGCCCGGCGCCTGCGACCGGGCGCGTAAGCGTCACGGGGCTC
>JACPAP010000225.1 GCA_016180765.1 Gemmatimonadota bacterium | reverse complement strand
CCGAACCCGAAGGCCACCAGCCAGCGGCGCTCGAGCTTGGTTCCGATGACATTCTCGATCGCGGTGTAGAGAATCGAGAGCGCAATCACGGCCTCCACCAGCGGGGGGAACCACAGCGCACGGGGCGCCAGACCCACGGCGGACGCGATCAGCGTGATCGAATGCGCCACCGTGAACGACGTGACGATGGCGATGAGCGGCCGGATGCGCCGGAACGGGATCGCCAGACAGAGGACGAACAGCAGGTGATCCACGCCGCTCAGGATGTGCGAGAACCCCAGTTGGACGAACCGGAGAGCGGCCTGATGCCATCGTGGATCCAGCCGCACCAGCCCCGGATCGCCGAGGTACTCGAACGCGCGCTCGGCGCGTCCCGGAGGCAAGAAGCGGAGCACCGTCGTCGTCCGCAATCCTAAGTGCGCCAGCGCCGGGCGAATCGAGAACCAGGCGCTGTCCGAGGCGATGGGGTACTCCAGCAGGACATCCAGCAGCGCCTGCTGCCAGATCAGCTCCGTGCTAACCGGCAGTCCGGGACCGGTGACGTGTGCCAGGGCGCTCTCGTAGCCGGCGAACGACCCGTCCGAGGGGAGGGACACGCGGGCCGCAACGAGCTGCTCGTTTCGCAGTCGCGTGCCGCCCTCGTACAGCTCGACGTAGCCCGCGATCCAGAGCCTCGCCGCGTCGCGGAGCAACGGCTCCGCGCGGCCGACCTCGAGGTAGCCCGGCCCGCGCACCGGCCACTGGATGTCGCGCATGGCCTCGAGCGGGACCCGCACCAGCAGCCGGAGGCGTCTGGATGTCGCGCATGGCCTCGAGCGGGACCCGCACCAGCAGCCGGAGGCGTTGCCCCTCCGGGCGTACGAACATCCGAACGATCACCGTAGCCGGGATATCGTGCGCCGGAGTCGGAGCGGGCCAGGCGACCAGCAGCGCTGCTGCCAGCCCCAAGGCCAGAGGGGGCCGAGGGCGCTCCGAGGGCCGTCTCGGCGCTCCACGTGCTCTGGACGAACCCGGTGATAGGCGGTTAGTTAGCAGCACGAAATCCCACCTTCGGCGACGGGAACCAGTATACACGCCGCCCGGTCGCGCCACAGGGGTTTCGCATCCAGACAAGGAGCGCTCCGATGAGGCCAAGGCGCAATCTCGTATTCGGTGGGACCCTGGGCGCGCTGATCCTGGCGCTGGGCGTGGGGCAGGCCGCCCTCCGGGCGGCGAGTGACCAGCAGACGGTCGAGGCCCCCATGTTCGAGGTGGACCCGTTCTGGCCCAAGCCGCTGCCCAACCATTGGCTGCTGGGCTCGGCCATCGGCGTCGGCGTGGACTCCAAGGACCACGTGTTCATCGTCCACCGGGGCCTGCCCACCCTCAACGCGCGCACCGAGGCCGGCCTGGCGGCCAATCCGCCGACGGGAGAGTGCTGCGCCGCCGCGCCGCCCATTCTCGAGTTCGACCCCCAGGGCACCCTGGTGGCGTCCTGGGGCGGACCCGGCGAAGGGTACGTGTGGCCGTCGTCCAATCACGGGATCTCCATCGACCACAAGGACAACGTCTGGATCGGCGGCAACGGCACCTGTCCCAACGACTCGACCAACCCCGCCTGCCCCGCGGGCACTATTGACTCCCACCTGCTCAAGTTCGCGCACGACGGCAAGCTGCTGCTTGAGATCGGCCTGCCGCACCAACGGACCAACAGTAACAGCATGACCAGCTTCGGCCGGGTGGCCAAGATCGCGTTCGACCCGTCGGCCAACGAGGCGTACCTCGCGGACGGGTACAGCAACAAGCGGGTCGCCGTGGTGGACATGGACAGCGGCACGATCAAGCGGTTTTGGGGCGCCTACGGCAAGGCGCCGGTGGACACCAACATGGGGCCCTACCATCCGGATGCGCCGCTAGCCCCGCAGTTCCGCAACCCGGTCCACTGCGCCGAGCCGGCGCACGACGGCCTGGTGTACGTCTGCGACCGACCCAACGACCGCATTCAGGTGTTCCGCAAGGACGGCTCGTTCGTCAAGGAGCAGCGCATCGCGCCGCGGACCCTGGGAGACGGATCGGTGTGGGACATCGCGTTCTCGCGGGACCCGGCGCAGACGTATCTCTACCTGGCGGATGGCAAGAACGAGAAGATCTACATCATTGACCGGCAGTCCCTCGAGATCCTGACCAGCTTCGGCGACGGTGGGCGCCAGCCGGGCCAGTTCTTCGGGGTGCACAGCATCGCCACCGACTCGAAAGGCAACATCTACACCACGGAGACCTACGAGGGGAAGCGCCTCCAGAAGTTCGTGTACAAGGGTATTGGCCGCGTGCCGCGGGGCAGCCAGGGCGTGCCCTGGCCGCGGCGGTAGCGGTCGGAGAAACTTTCCAGGCTAGGACAATGGCCGTCACCATCCTGGTCCTCGGCCTGCTCGTGTTCTTCGGCCACTTCCTGGCCGGGTTCTTCGAGCGCACCAAGGTGCCCGACGTCCTGGTCCTCATGCTGGCCGGGATGCTGCTGGGCCCGGTGTTCGGTATCGTCACGCCGGCGGACTTCGGGAAGGTCGGGCCGGTCTTCACCACCCTCGCGCTGATCATCATCCTGTTCGAGGGCGGCATTCACCTCAATGTCCGCACGCTGGGCGCCGCCGCCGCCGACACGCTCACCGTGTCGCTGAGCACCATGGCCATCACGCTTCTGCTGGTGGCCCATCTGGCCGACCTCCTGCTGCCTCTCGACTTTACGTCCGCACTGTTCGTGGGAGCGGTCCTCGGGGGCACGTCGTCCGCGGTGGTGGTTCCGCTGATCCGGGTGCTGAAGCTCAACCCAGGCCCTAGCACGGTGCTCTTCCTCGAGTCCGCCGCCACGGACATCCTGGTGATCGTGCTCGCCCTGGGCCTGTTGCAGACCATGACCGTCGAGGCCGGCGCCGGCGGCGGCGGCGCGTTGGGCGGCGGCGCAATGGTGCGGCAAATCGGCGCGTCCTTCCTGGTGGCGGGGCTGGTGGGCGCCGCGGGCGCGCTGCTCTGGTCCGCCGTGCTGGACAAGGTGCGCCAGGTCCCCAACACGGTGTTCACCACGCTGGCGTACGTCTTCATCCTGTTCGGGCTCACCGAGCTGTGGGGCTACAGCGGCGCCATCGCCGCGCTGACCTTCGGCGTCGCGGTGGCGAACTTGGCGAACATCCCCCAAAAATTGATAGCTAGAATATTCTCCTTCCGGTTCACTGCGTTTCAGGAGCACGAGCGGGCGTTCTTCGGAGAAGCGGTGTTCCTGGTCAAGACCTTCTTCTTCGTGTACCTGGGCGTTTCCCTCACCTTCGCCGACTGGCGGGCGGTGGCGACGGGACTCGTCCTGGGCGTGGTGGCGTTCCCGGCCCGCGCGCCCGTGGTCCGCCTCCTCGCCAGTCCCGCCACCACGTCGCGCCGGGACGCGGCCTTGATGACCGTCCTGGTGCCGAAGGGCCTGGCGGCCGCGGTGATGGCCTCGCTGCCGGCTCAGGCGGGAGTGCCCGGAGGCGAGGCCATTCAGGGAGCCGTGTACGCGGCGATCTTCTTCAGCATCGTGGTGTGCGCGCTGCTGGTGTTCCTGGCCGAGCGCGGAACCATGGACCCGTTGCTCCGGCCGTGGCTGGGCAAGTTCCCCCAGGAGATCGCGGCCGCCGAGCGCGAGCCGCCGGCGCCGGGGCCGCAAGTGGGCGCCGCGGAGCCAGCACCACCCGCGGACGCCGGCGCTCCGCCGTCGCCCGCACACCCTCCTGGCGGTAACTGACGCTGGGGCCGAGCTACTCCGCCAGCGCTCGGAGCGTCCGCCCGTCTTGGACCTCGTAGAGACCATGCCCGAGCGAGGTGAGCACCCCGGCGCGGCAGAGCAGCCGGAGTTCTCGCACGATCACCTCGCGTACGGTCCCCAGCTCCTCGGCGAGCTCCTCCTGAGTCATGCCGAGCGATACGCGGGTAGAGCCGCTGGCGCGCCACCGTGCCAGGAGGTGCCGCGCCAGGCGTTGGGCGACGGACCGGGTCGCCATGCTGTCGAGCCGTCCGATCACCTCGCGGAGCCTCCCAGCCAGCCGGGTCAGAAAGAATCGCGCGAGCGATGGATCGTCCTCCAGGCGGCGAAGCAGCGGCTGACGGGGCAACAGGGCGCAAACCGAGGGCTCCGCCGCCTGGGCAGTGGCCGGATACCGTCTGCCGTCGAACAGCGGGATCTCCCCCAGGATGCCACCCGCCGTCTCGTGGTGCACCACCACCGTCCGCCCGCTGGGGGCGCTGCGCCGGACCCGGATACGTCCCTCGAGCACCACGTGAATGCCGAGGGCTTCGTCCCCCGCGTGGAACAGAAAGCTCCCCCGCTGGTAGCGCCGGCGCCGGCCGATGGCCTGCAGCAGGTCCGCGATCGGGGGTGGCAAGGGGGTCTTCACCGGCACAGGGGGCATGGACGCGGGCTGACGGGACGCCTCCCTGTGGAACAAATGTTCCTGCCAAGAATCGGTGGCACGGGCATCTTACGACCCCTTACCGGTGGTGAGCAAGCGGCTACCGCCGGATGCCCTCAACCAAGGAGATCTTCTCATGCCCCGCCCTCTGCTGCTCCTTGCGGCCGCCGGCACTATGGTGGCCGCAACCTCCCTCGTCCTGGCCCAGCAGGCCAACCCTAAGCCGGCCGGCCATGCCCACGTCCCGGGCATGACCCATGACGCGCCCGCGCCAAGCGATGCCTCGGTGCCGCGCCAGGCGGGGCAGGCGGCCTACGCGGCGATCGCCGAAATCGTGGGCATCCTGGAGAGCGACCCGGCCACTGACTGGTCCAGGGTCAATCTCGAGGCGCTCCGCCAGCATCTGATTGACATGGACGAGGTGACCCTCCGTGCCGCCGTGACGACCCAGCCCGTCGAGGGCGGGATCGAAGTGTTGGCTACCGGAACCGGCCGCACCGCCGAGGCCATCCGGCGGATGACCCGGTCGCACGCGAAGGCCCTGGCAGGCACCTCAGAGTACCGGATGACCGTGGAGGACGCCCCCGGCGGCGCGCGCGTGCGGATCGTGGCCGCACCCGGCGGGGCCGCTCAGGTCGAGACCCGGATCCGCGGGCTCGGCTTCATCGGCATCCTGACGTCCGACAATCACCACGCGCCGCACCACCTGGCGCTGGCGCGGGGCGTTCCCATGGAGGGCCACACAGTCCGGGATTGACATTGATGGATGAAACCTGGAACACCTGGCAACGTAGGGGAGTCGCGACATCCAACCTCTAGCTCGTTGCTGAAGCATCCGATTGTCTGGAGATACCACGGTAGATGCTGCGAACCCATTGCCTGTTCCGGCGGCTCGGTCTCCTGATCCTCGTCACCGGCTCGGGCTGGTTTCCCAGCCCGGGCTGGGCCAGGGCCGCCGCCGAGCTCCCCGCGGTGCTCCACTACGACCTGCGCCTCCACCTGTTCCCTGCCACGGGTCGGCTCGCGGCCGAGGCGCGGCTGGTGATCGGGAATCCGACCCGGATGCCGATCGCGCAAGTTCCGCTGGTGCTCTACCGCCTGTTCGAGGTCACGGAGGTGACCGCGGCCGACGGACAGCGCCTGCGCTTCCAGCAGACAGTGGAGCGGTTCCGCGAGCCCGACCGGTTTCAGGTGCTCTTCGTGCAGGTGACGCTGGCGCGGCCACTCCGACCGGGTGACAGCACCGTCGTCCGGCTGCGCTATGGGGGGCCGTACCTGGGGGCGAGCGAGGTCTGGCCCTACCTGCACGACCGCGTGTCCGAGGACTTTACTCTGATCCGGCCCGATGCGGCCGGCTATCCAATGGTGTCGGACCTGGACCGGCTGGCGGCCGGCCCGTCGCGCCAGTTCACCTGGACGCTCGAGGTGTCGGTGCCGGGCGACTATCGGGTGGCCAGCGGCGGCACCGCCCAACCGCCCCTCACCGAGGGCGAATCGCCTGCAGGCGTACCAGGATTCGGTGGCGGCGACCCGGCACCGCACCCTGAGTGAGATGTTCAGGGCGATGAATAGCGCGGAGGCGATTCGGCGATCTCACCTGCCGTACCACGTCGCCTTCTTCACGTTCGACGGCGCGGAGGGCGGGTATGCCGGGGCCGACTTCGTGGCGGGCTGGTACGATCGGAATCTGCGGATCTTTCGGAATCTCCAACGCATCACCCGGGACCCGGAGGAGCGCATCCTGCTGATCATCGGGGCCGGGCACCTGCCGATCCTGCGGTTCGTCACTCAGCATTCGCCGGAGTACGAGCTGATAGAGCCCAACCCCTTTCTGGCGTCTCCGAGCCCGCGCTGAAAGGCCCAGGAAGTCCCACAACGACGGTGCCCTCGTTCATCACGAGGGCACCAGCCAGCGGATAGCGCAGCGTGGTGCTGAATCAATAGTACCAGACCTGCACGCGCTTGCTTCCCGGCTTGTCCACGTCGTCCCCGCCGATGATCATGACGTGGGCCACGCCGCTGGCGTCGATATACGAGATCGCCGCGTGGTTGAACAGGTTGGCGCCCCCCGTCTTCTTGCGGATGGACTTATCGTTGCTGGCGCCGCCGAAGCTGTCCACCTCGCAGTCAGCCGCGATCTGGGCGAATTCGTTCTCGTTGGCACCCAGGGTGCCGATCCCATCGTAGAGCCCCGCGGTGAGCAGCACCCCGCCCCCCGCGATCACCCCCGTATGCTTGAGCCGGGCCTTGGCCGGCTTGCTGTTGTCCGCGACCCAACCGGCGGCGGTCAACAGCCCGGTCCGCAGGTCAATCCGTGAGCGAATGACGTCCGCGTGCCGGGTGCTGGTGACCGTGGCGCTGTTGGGGTCCACGGCCGCGCCTTCGCCGCTGAACCCGAACAGGCAGGCGCCCAGGACGCCGAACCCGTGGTAGCTGCGGGGCGCGGGCAGCGGTGTCAGCTCCTCCCAGGTTCCCACCTCGCCCAAGGTATCGATGGCGGCGCGGTAGAGCGTGGCCACCGGGGCGTGGTCCGTGGTGGCCCCGCCCGCGACATAGACGAACCCGCGGAACAGCAGGGCCCGGGCCGAGTGCAGCGCGACGGGGAGAGGCGTGGCGGTGGTCCAGCTCGCCACTGTCCCGTCGGCGTTCAACGTCCCCTTGGTGACGCCGGTGACGGGTTGGCCGTCCTTCACGGCGATCCCGCCGATGGTGAAGAGCGCGCCGGACCCCTTGATCCGGGAGTTGAACGGCGTGGCCGCCACGGAGGCATGGAACGCCCGGGCCTCGGGCAGCGCCGCCGTGGCGGTCCAGGCGGTGATGTCACCGGTGGCGCTGATGACGCCGAACTGGACATCGGTGCGCGGCTCCTGGTTGTTGCTGGCGCCGCCCGTGATGTGGACGTACTGCACCGTGTTCCCCATGGCGTCGTCAATGGGCACTGCCACCGCCGCGTGACCGCTCACGGCCGTGGGAAGGTCCGCGCTGGTCCGCAGCCAGTCCACCTCGGACGGGCTGAACGTGCCGTCCGAGGTCACGGTGAAGGTGAGCGCGTTGCTGGTCCCCGTGGCGGTGGCCACCACCAGGTCGCCGGTCCCGGTGCCCGACGGCACCGTGGTGACGATGAAGGTGTTGGTCCAGTCGTCCTCGCTGGCGATGGCAGCCTCCACGGTGCCAGCCGCGCCGTCCGAGAACAGCACCTTGCCCACGCCCCGGAGATCGCCGAACGCGTTCCCTTCGAGGATCACGGTGCTGCCCACCTTGCCCGACGGCTTGGTGGCGGAATTGACGAATTGCAACCGAGGCGCCACGGCGGTGAATGCGGTGTCGCGCCGCCCCGACGTGCCGTCCGCGTTGCGGACGGTGACGTGCACCTTCTGGTCCACCACCACGCCGCTCGGCACCAGCGCGAAGATGACGGTGTCGGCCACTACGTCTACCGAGTCGGCCGTCAAGGTGTCAACCAGAACCTGGGCGCCGGTGCGGAAATGCGTGCCTTTGATGGTCAGCTCCGTTCCCACGGTCCCGGTCGAGGGGCTCGCCGAGGAGATGGTGGGAGCGGGGCCGGTCACGATGATCGCGGCCGAGCCGCTCTTGCCGCCCGCGCTGGCCGTGATGGTCGCCGAGCCGGGGGCCACGCCGCTCACCAGCCCAGTGGCGTTCACTGTGGCCGCCGCGGCGTCGGAGCTCCCCCAACCGATATCCCCGCTGCTCACGCTCAGCGTGTTGCCGTCCGCGTCCCTGACCGTGGCGGTGAGCTGGGCCGTCGAACCGGCCTCGAGGGTGTCCGCCGCGGGGGAAACGCTGACCGAGCCCGCCAGCCCCGTGATGTCCGCGGTGCCGCTGGCGGTGCCGATGCTCGCGGTGATCCGGGTTGTACCGATGCCCGCGGCCTTCACCAGCCCGGTGGTGTCCACCATGGCCACCGCGTCGGCACTGGACCACGACACCACGAGCTTGGGGCTCTCGAGCACTTGCCCCTTGTCATCCTTGAGGGTGGCAGTGAGCTGGACGGTGCGCGGAACTTCGACGGCCGCCGTGGCCGGCGAGATGGTCACGCTGGCAACATCTTCGGGGCCGAGCGTGTCACATCCGGTGAGCCCCGCTCCGAGCAGCGCGATGCATCCGAGCGCCCACGTTGGGGATAGACGGGATTCCGATCGCATATAACCCTCCAGGCTGGGCAGCCGTACACGTCCGTGACTCACTGAGCGCCACGCTCCGTCTCTCGCAATCATCACTATCTCAATAGAACCACACCGCCTTGCGCTTGCTGCCGGGGTTGTTCACGTCGTCCCCGCCCAGCACCATCACGTGCGCCGTCCCGTTGGCGTCCACGTACGTGACGGCCGCGTGGTTGAACAGATTGCCGCCGTTGTTCGGGGAGCCGTTGATCGTGTTGCCGCCGGTGGCGCCGCCGAAGCTCCCCACGCTGCCGTCGGCGTTGACCTGGGCGAAGCTGTTTTCGGTCGCTCCGGTGTTCGCTCCGCTGTAGAGCCCGCCGGTGACGAACACGTTCCCGCCGGCGATCACGCCGGAGTGTTTGCTGGTGCGCTTGATCAGCGTGCTGGCGTTTACCGTCCAGCTCGTGGCGGCCAGCGCGCCCGTGCGCAGGTTGATCCGCACGTACACCAGGTCGTCGTACTTGCTGTCGTTCTGGGTGTAGTTGGCGTTGTTGGGTGTGACCTTTCCGCTCTCGCCGCCCACGGCGTAGAGGAAGCCGCCGAACGTCGCGAAGGCGTAGTAGGTCCGGCCGGCGGGGAGCGTGGGGAGGAGCTCCCAGGCCCCCAGCTCGCCCAGCGTGTCGATCACCGCGCGGTACACCGTGGCGACGGGGAGGGAATCGGCGCCCGCGCCGCCGGCGACGTAGACGGACCCGCGGAACACCACCGCGCCCGCCGAGTGAAGCGCGACGGGCAGGGCCGTGGTCGCAGCCCAGCTCGCCACCGTGCCGTCCGTATTCAGCGTGCCGCGGTACACGGTGCTCACTGGCGGGCCGTCCTTATCCTTGATCCCGCCGATGGCGTACAGCGCCCCGGCGCCCTGAATCTTGGAGTTGAACGGCGTGGCCGCCGCCAGGGCGTGGAAGGCGCGGGCCTCGGGGAGTCCCACCGTCGTGTTCCAGGCGCTGATGGTGCCGTCGGCGTTGATCACGCCGAAGATCACGTCCTGGCGCGGCGACTGGTCGTTGCTCGCCCCACCCGTGACGTGCACGTGGCGGATGGTATTGCCCATGGCGTCGTCAATCGGCACGAAGAGCGCCCGGTGCCCGCTTACCGCGGTCGGAAGGTCTGCGGTGGCCTGCCAGTTGATCACGGACGGGCTGAAGACCGCGGCCTCCGTAACCGTGAAGGTCAATGCGTTGCTGGTCCCGGTGGCGGTCGTGACCTTGAGGTCACCGGTTTTCGTGCCGCTCGGCACCGTGGTCACGATAAACGTGTTGGTCCAGTCGTCCTCGTTGGCGATGGCGGCCTCGATGGTGCCGCCGGCGCCGTCGGAGAACAGCACCTTGCCGCTCCCCTTGAGGTCACCAAAGGCGTTGCCCTCCAGGATGACGGTGCTGTTCACTTGCCCGGATGGTTTGGTCGCGCTGTTCACATAGTCCAGCTCGGGCGCCACCGCGGTGAACGCGCCGCTCAGCGTCGCCGAGGTCCCATCGTTGTTGTTCACCGTCACGCCGACCGCCACGTTGGCCGTGACGCCGGTCGGGACCAGCGCGAACACCAGGGTGTCTGCGGTGCGATCCACCGAGTCGGCCGCCAGGGCCCCCACGCGAACCGTGATCCCCGAGCGGAAGTTGGTGCCGATGATCTTGAGCTCGGTGCCCACGGTGCCGGTGCCGGGGCTCACGCTCGAAATCGTGGGCGCCGGCCCCGCCACCAGGATCTCCGCCTGCCCGCTGGCTCCGTTCACGCTCGCCGTGATCGTGGCCGATCCGGGGCCGACACCGGTCACCAGCCCCGTCGTGTCCACGCTGGCGATGCTGTTGCTGGAACTCGACCAGTTGATCTTGAGGGTCGTGATGGGCTTGCCATCCTTGCCGGTCAATGTCGCGGTGAGCTTGACCGTCCCGCCCACCTGGATGGTGTCCGAGGCGGGTGAGAGCGTCACGCTCGCCACATCCTCGGGGCCAATGGCGTCGCCACAGCCGGCCAGCACCGCCGCGAGCAGGATGATCAGGGTCGTGCGTGTCGGGATGTGCATCGCCGTATCCTTGGAGTTCGGGCCTGGATCAAAATGAAACAATATCATCTCTAGTTAAGCCACCGGCAAAAGGCGACTCCCCTCCCTCCCAGGGCGCCGGGAGGGAAAGGGAGCCTGATGGCTTACGCGCCGTCGGGCTTGGACCGGATGACCGGCTCCAGAATGACGTGGCCATCGCCCGTCCCCGTCACGGTCAAGAACGTGGCGCTCGGGCTGAACAACAGGCTCACGTCGGTATCGGCCTCCACGGTGAACTCGGCGTCCGTCTTGATCCCGGTCTCAGGGCCCGAGGGGATGTCAACCGGATACCCGGGCTCGCCGGCCGTGAAGGTGTTTAACGATACGCCCAGGCTGACGTCCTGCTTGAAGACGATCTGGGCGCTCGCCACGAAGAGGCGCACGTCCCCGTAGTTCCCTACGTCGAGGCTGCCCGTGGCGATCACCAACGGAGACCCGTCCGTGGTGGGCAGCGCCATGAGGTCGAACGTGGCGTCCACCACCAGGGAGATCCAGACGCCCTCGTCGGCCGCCTGGGCCTCGGCTGCCTTCGGCAGGAACTGAATCTCGTTGACGGTGATGGTCAGGGATTGCACGGCGTCCTTGCTGATCGCGGCGGCGGCGCCGTCCACCCCGGCCACGCTGGCAAACCAGCCGCTCATCGCCGGGCTGAGCGCCGCGTCCGACTGCTGCATCGTGACGCGCACGTCTCCCGTGGCGCTGGAGTCCAACAGCCCGCAGGCCGCCGAACCTCCCGCGAACACAGCGAGGAGCGCGACGTGTAGCGATCGTGTGGCCATCGACATGGTATCCTCCTTAAAGACGTTGGTGCGACGTTGTACACGCGGTACGTTGCGGTTCGGTCACGCAACAACACTCCACCAGACGGCCACTGGTCACATGCGGCTTCCGATCACAGTTTTAGGGTGATTCAGATCACACCGGCGGGGCCCGCGGCTAGACGGTGACCAACCGGGGCTCCGGCGAGTGTGGTAAGCAGGATGACGCCAACCGCGGAACATCGTGCAGGAGGCTCTGGTGCGCGCTTACCGGTCGCTCAACCGATGTAACGATCCGGACCGGTTCAAGGGATGGCTGTTCCGGATCCTCCGGAACCAGTGCCGAACCCACCTGGCCCGGCGCCGGCGGCGGCAGCACCAGCCCCTGAGCGACGAGCTGCCCGCCCCCGGCACCTCGGACGCGGCCACGGACGCGGAGGAGGTGCGCCGGAAGGTCCACGAGGCATTGCAACGGCTCTCCGTGGAGCACCGCGAGGCACTGGTGCTGAAATACGTCCACGACATGAGTCTGCCCGACATGGCCGAGCTGTTAGGCGCGTCCATTTCGGCGCTGAAGATGCGCCTGCAGCGAGGCCGCCTCGCGCTGCGGGAGAAACTCGGTGGGGTGATGCCATGAACCAGGAACATCCGTTGGTGCGCGACTATCTCGATGGCGAGCTGGCCTACGACGCGCTCCCGGAAGAGCACCGCCCGGAAGCGGATCAGTTCCGGCGCATTGCGGACGCGATGGCGAGCGACCGCGTGGCCCTGCCACCGGGCGTTCGGGCGGCGATCATGCGGCGGGTGCGGGCCGCGCCCGAACCCGCCGCACGGCGGGTCTGGTCGTGGGTCATGACCCCGCGGGAGATCCGGGTCAGTCCGGCCATGGGCGTCCTGGCGCTGGCCGCGGCCGTGGGCGCGCTGCTGTTGACCCGGCCGCGCGCGGGAACCGTGCCGGATGCCGGCCCGTCGCATGCCGCCCTGACCGCGACCAATACCCGGTTTGTGTTCCTGGCGCCCACCGCCTCCAGCGTCGCCGTCACCGGGGACTTTGCCAGTTGGGATCCTAAGGGCATCCCCCTGCGCGACGCGACCGGCACCGGGGTATGGGTAGTGGAGCTGACCTTGCCCGCCGGTCTCCACCACTACGTGTTCGTGGTGGACGGCCACCAGTGGCTGCCGGACCCCAACGCCTCGCAGGTGGATGACGGCTTCGGGCAGAAGAACAGCGTGCTGATGGTCCCGGCGCGCGTGGAGAGCTGAGCCATGGTGCGCCTGCTCGCCCTGGTTTCCTGGATGGCGACGGCCGCCCCGCAGCTTCCCGGCCAGCAGACCTCGGGGCTGGCGACCCGGCTGGACCAGGCCACGTATGCGGCGCTCCGGCCAATCCTCGAGGCCGCCGGGCGCGATTCCATCCCGCTGCGCCCCCTGGAAGCCAAGGCGTTGGAAGGCACGGCCAAGCGCCGACCCGCCGCGCAGATCGTGGCGGCGGTTCAGCGGCTGGCCCAGGAACTCCAGCAAGCCCGCCTGCTGCTCCGGCAGGCGGCGCCGACCGCGCCGGACGCGGAGGGCGACATCGTGGCGGCGGCGGAGGCGATGCGCCGGGGCGTGCCGGCCGAGGAGGTGGCGGCGCTGCGACGCCGCGTGCCGCCGGCCACGTCGCTGGAAATCCCGCTGGCCGTGCTCGGCGAGCTGGTTCAGCGTGGCGTGCCCGCGGCCGAGGCGCGAGCCGTGATCGAGCATATGGTGAACTCCGGCGTGCCCCAGGCGCGCATGGTCGAGATTCCGTCACACGTCGATGTCGCGCTTCGGGTGGGAGCCCCGCCCATCACGGCTCTGGGCAGCGCGCTCCAAAGCCTGGGTATTCCGGTACCCCCCCCGGGGCCGGGTGGACTGGGGCCCCGCCGGCCACCCGGGGACCGGGGGTGAGCGTGGAGGCGACTCCGACGAGCGCGGCGCACCGGATCATCATTGGGAGGAATGGGAGAGCCATGAGACGACACGGGCCGATCGGGCTCGGAACGGCCGTCTTCGCGCTGGCGATCGGCCATGCGCCAGCCGACGCGCAACGCTGGCAGGTGGACGCCAGCGGCACCCGCGTGCACTTCGACACGCTATCCGCGCTGCACTCGGCGTCCCTCGCGCCGCTTCTGGAGTGGCAGCGGGGCATAACGTACGCCACGCTCAGCAGCGGGTTGACCGGCTTTGAAAGGTCCCAGCTCTCGATGCAGGGGCGCGGGGACCTTTCGCTGCTGCTCAACCCATTCAGCCCGCTGAGCCCGGTTCGCCTCGAGGTAGTCGGCATCGCCGGCGGCACCTACCACTCGAGCAATTTCCGTACGGCGATGACTCGAGGGGAGGGCCGGTTGCACGTGGTCGGCCGTCACGTGGGCGGGTGGCTGGGGGGGGTGGCTGCTACCGGCTGGACCTCCCATGAGGCGTCGCTCGCGGTCGCTCGAGGACCCACGGCCGGCCTATGGGGTCGCTACGCCAGAACCCGGGTGGCGGCGTTGTTCACCCCGCTCTGGTTCCAGGGATCGTGGTTCCCCGAGGTCGAGGGACGCCTTTCCGCGACCGCGGGCCCCCTGGATTTGGTGGGGTACGGCGGATGGCGGCACGGACCCGCTGGCAGCGGGGTGGACGCCGCCAGCTGGGGCGGGGCCAGCGCCGCCTGGTGGCTCGTCAACCAGGCTGCGGTGGTGCTGATCGGAGGGAGCTACGCGCCGGACCTGCTGCAGGGACTCCCGGGAGGACGCTACCTGTCGCTGGCGGTGCGCGTGACTCGCCGCCGCCCGGCGGAGCCCTCGATCAAACCGCTGGGCCGTCCGGTCTACGGCAAGACCGACGGCGCCGGCTGGCTCCGATTCGGCGTCCCGGGTGCCGTGCGAGTGGAACTGGTGGGTGATTGGACCAACTGGCAACCGGTGGCGATGCAGCGTGCGCCCGACGGAACCTGGGAGCTCCGCATGACGCTGGCCCCAGGGGTCTACCGCTTCAACCTGGTGGTGAATGGAGACCGCTGGATCGTGCCGAAAGGCGTCGCGACGGTGGACGACGGCTTCGGCGGCGAGACCGGCGTGCTGATCGTACCTTGAGTGACCGTCGCGTGAAAACAAGATGGGAACCGCCGCGACTCGGTCCCGTCAGCACCATAGAGAGGTAATCCATGAGAGGTAATCCATGAAGACCCTCAAGTTGATGGCCATACTGCCAATGGTGCCCGCGCTGCTGGGAGCGCAGCAGGACGCCGTGGTGCGGCTGCGGGAGGTCTTGCCATCGGAGGTCGCGGAACAGGTCCTCGCGACGGTGGAGGATGCGACCGCCAGCGGCCTGCCCGGCCGGGCGATCGCGGCACTGGCATTGGAGGGGGTGGCGAAAGGGCGGAGCGGCGAACAGGTCGTGGCCGCCGCCCGTGAGCTGCGGATCGCACTCGGGGCCGCCCACCAAGCGCTCCAGCAGGGAACCCGGACCCCAGCGCCAGGCGAGATCGAGGCTGGAGCGATGGCCATGCGTCTGGGCGTGGAGGGGCCCACCGTGAGTGCCTTGGCGTCGACGGCGCCCTCCGGTCGCTCGCTCGTAGTCCCGCTGGTCGTTATGGCATCGTTGGCAGACCGGGGCTTACCCTCGGACCAGGCGCTGGGCGCGGTGCACGCCCGGCTCGAAGCCTGGGCGACGGACGCCGATCTCCTGGCGCTCCCGGGCGAGGTCGGCGAACTGCTCGCAGCCGGCCTGAGCCCGAGCGAGGTAGGCCGGACGCTGGCCGCTGAACGGATAGGGTTCTCCGTTCCGGTCGCCGGGCTGATCCAGTGGGCCGGCCCTCCCGCAGGGGTTCCGGTGAACGGTGGGACGTCCATTCCCCGCCCCACGCCGCCGGTCCCGCCGCCCCCTCCGGTCAGGCTGCCGACGCCCTAGGCCTCCCGGCAAGCTCCAGCCGGTAGGACCCGGTGGCACCCGTAGGCCTGCGCCCAACGCTTCAGCGCCCGACCGTCACCGCGGCGGCCTGCTGGCGGTAGTTGACGTAGCTCACCACGGCCGAGATGTCCCGCTCGGAAAGGCCGAGCTGCGGCATGAGCGCCTCCTGACCGGTCCCCACGCGGAACCGCGCCGGGTCAGCGATCTGTTGCGCCAGCCATTCGACCGGGAACTGCCGGCCCGTTAGGACCGGGCCGACCGGGATGGCCTTGCGATCGCCGAGCTGGGGATCGTCCAGCTTGGCGTGACAGGTGACGCACCCCGCCGCCACAAAGAGCTGGCGGCCGCGGTCGTGGGAGGCGAGCGGCACGGGTTTCTCTCCGCGGGCCACCATGCGCATGGGCACCAGCTTCACGTCCGATCCGTGCCAGTCGGCATCTATCGTGATCTCGACTATTCCAGGCTCCTCGGCGGTAACGGTGGCGACGTATTGGCCCGCGTCCTGCGCGCGAGCGGCGGCGAACCGCGGTTTCCTGGAGAGCAGGCCGCTGCCGGCCTTTTTCAACGTGACCGCGGGCGAACGGTCGTTCATCAGGGTCCGCCCGTGCTGGCGGATATCGAACACCAGCTTGGTGGGCGCGCCGACCTCGAGGTACTCGGGAAGGTCTCGCACGGTGATCACGGTCCAGCCACCGAAGGGCCTGGGCGTGGTTGGAAGCAACATCGCGGCGATGGCGAACATCCCCAGTGTGTGGCGCATGAGATCCCTCGCTTCCCCTAGTGCCGTTCCAACTTGTTCCGCCTATTAGCTTGCTTACTCGCGAACCCTAGGCGCAACAAGTTGGAACGGCACTAGTCGATGGTCCGTTCCCACAGCCGGCGGGCGGCTCGGGTCCACCACGACTCCGCGTCCTCCGACCACATGGGACTCAAGTCCCTCCGCCAGCGCTCGAGCATTGGACGCCACAGCGCCAGGATCCCTTCCCTGGTGACGCCGGCCGGGGGGGCGGAGAGCTCGGCCAGGCGCTGGTAGACCCGCGCACGGAGCTCCGGCGGCACGCGGGGCAGCAGGTGCCAGAGTGTCACGCCGCTTTGCCGGCGCAGCGTGATGAAATCGGACGGCTGGTGCAACGCGGCCAGGAGCGCGTCGAGGTCGGCCCCGCTCCCGGCCCCGGCGTCCAGGCGACGCAGCGCGGTCCTGGCATCGTCCGCGAGCTCGGGGGGATACGGGGTTCCCGGCCGCTCGCCCACGGCGACCTCGGCAACCAATCCCGCCGGGACTACCGAGACGGCGTCGCCCTCTTTCAACTCCACCCAGCCCGCCGTGACGTGGAGGCGGCTGGCGCCGGCCGAGTCCACGTCCAGGGTGTAGGCGCACCCCAGATCGGTTGCCAGGGCGGACGGCGTCCGGACGAAGAACAGCCTCGGCGGGGCGGAGATCACCACCTGGAGGCGGCCGCGCTCAAGGGTCAATCGATGCTGAGTCAACCCACCCCGATCCAGCTGCACCCGGCTGTTGGGCCCCACTTCGGCCGTGCCGATGCGTCCCACAGACAACGCAGCCTTGGAGAAGGCATCAGTCACCAGCCACTCGCCGGCGCCGAGCTTGTCGCCGCCGGTCAACGCAGCGCCCGCGATGGTGGGCGTGCCGGCGACCGGCTGCACCGCCCAGGCGGACGGGGCGCGGTACGACCAATACAGCCCGCCCAGGGTACCTGTCAGCACCGCGAGGAAGACGGCGGCGGCCATGAGCCAGCGCGGCACCGGCCGCTTGAGCGGTGGCAGGGCACGAGGTGTCTCAGGAGACGTGAGCGCCGCCTGGATCCGCTCCCAGAGCGAATCCGGTGCCCGGGCGACGGGCCGGCGGCGGAGCAGCCGCTCCACGTCCTTCGGGTCAAGACTCTGCGGCATGGCTGCCTTCCTGAGAGCTGCGGCCGGCGGGCCGCAAGTGCACCAGGTCCCGGGCCAGGATCGCGTGGGCCCGGCTCAAGCGCGAGGCGATCGTACCAGGCGTGGTCCCCAACGCTTGCGCGATCTCGTCATACGACAAATCATCGAAATACCGGAGCAGGACGACAATCCTGAGCCTGGGCGACAGCCGGCTCACCGCCCGCGTCACGTCCGCGTCCGGGTCTTTCAACTCCGCCGCGGGGATCACGGGGTGGATCGCGGGCGGCATGTCACCGAACAACAGCACCCGCCGCCGGCGCCGCAGCTCATCGAGACAGGCGTTGGCAACGATCCGATACAGCCAGGTGGACAGCCGCGCGTCCTGCCGGAACGTCGGGGCGGCCCGAAACACCTTCACGAACACCTCCTGAGTGACGTCCTGGGCCGCGGCATGCTCGCCTTTCAGGAAGTGCAGGGCGATGGAAAAGACGCGGTCCCGATATCGCTCGAAGACGGCGCGTTGCGCCTGGGGATCGCCCCGGCGGCAGCCTTCGAGGATGTCGGCGTCGAGCTCGGGCTCCGCCACCAGGACCGTCCCCATGCTCACGAGATGAGACGCGGGAGGCGCGCAGATTCTTCCATCTTCTCCCGCGCGTCCCGACTCCGCCAGGGGCACGGGCCGCCCGCTCTCACGCGGGGTCGCGCACCGGACTATCGTTCGTCACATGAATGATCTCGCGAGGTTTCGCCGTGCCGCCCACGACGCGGTCGACTGGCTGGCGGACTACCTGGAGAACCTCGAGCGGTATCCCGTTTGCCCCGCGGTCCAGCCGGGCGAGATCCGCTCGCGCCTCCCCGCCCACCCGCCCGAATCGGCCGAGTCGTGGGACGCCCTGCTCGCCGACCTCGACCGCGTCGTGCTGCCCGGGATCACCCACTGGCAGTCGCCCATGTTCTTCGGCTACTTCCCGGCCAACGCCTCCGGCCCGGCCATCATCGGCGACCTGATCTCTTCAGGGCTCGGCGTGCAAGGGATGATGTGGGCCACCAGCCCCGCCGCCACCGAGCTGGAGACGCACGTACTGGATTGGATGGTGGACCTGATGGGCCTGCCGGAACACTTTCGGTCCACCGGCTCGGGTGGCGGCGTCATCCAGGACACGGCGTCGAGCGCGTCGCTGGTGGCCCTGCTCGTGGCCCGCGAGCGGAAGACCCGCTTCACCACCAACCGCGTGGGGGTGAAAGGCACCCTCACCGCCTACACGTCGAGCCAGGCGCACTCGTCTATCGAGAAGGCAGCGGGGATCGCGGGAATCGGCCGCGAGAACCTCCGGCTCATCGACGTGGACCACACGTACGCCATGCGGCCGGGCGCGCTGGACCGGGCGATTCAGACCGACCTCGCCGCCGGCCGCACGCCGTTCTTCGTGAGCGCCACCGTGGGCACGACCTCGTCCACGGCCATCGATCCGGTCCGCGCGATCGGCGAGATCTGCCGCCGGCACGGCCTCTGGCTCCACGTGGACGCGGCCCACGCCGGCAGCGCGGCCGTGTGCCCCGAGTTCCGCTGGATCCACGACGGGCTGGAGCTGGCCGACAGCTACTGTTTCAACCCGCACAAATGGCTGCTCACCAACTTCGACTGCGATTGCTTCTACGTGGCCGACCGCGCGGCGCTGATTCAAACGCTGAGCATTCTCCCGGAGTACCTGCGCAACCAGGCGACGGAGTCGGGAGCGGTGTTCGACTATCGCGACTGGGGGATCCCGTTGGGCCGCCGGTTCCGCGCCCTCAAGCTGTGGTTCGTGATTCGGGCATACGGGGCGGAGGGGTTGCGGACCCACATCCGCAACGGCGTGGCACTGGCTCAGGAGTTTGCAGGCTGGGTCAAGGCGGACGACCGCTTCGAGCTGTGCGCGCCCCGACCGCTCAACCTCGTGTGCTTCCGGCTCAAGGCCGGTGACGGCGCGAACGAACGGCTGCGGGACGCGCTCAACGCTTCAGGCAAGATGTACCTGATTCATACCAAGCTGGACGGCAAGCTCGTGCTCCGGCTGGCCATCGGCGGCACCTACACCGAGCGTCGGCACCTGGAGCGAGCGTGGGCCTTGATCACCGAGACCGCGGCCGGATTGCCCGGCGTGGGCTCAGGGGTAGATTGAGCCGCTGGCCCTCAACCCTCCGAGACAGGGGACAAAACCATGACGCGATGGTTCATGACTCGTGGCCCGATCGGTACGGCGGTGCTGGCCATTTTGCTGATGTTCCCCCCACCCTCCCACGCACAGCAGGGTCCAGCCCGGGTACGGGGCAACGCGCCCGGCGAATGGCGCGTCTGGGGCGCCGATGCGTGGAGCACACGCTACTCGCCGCTCGACCAGATCAACGCCTCGAACTTCAACTCGCTGGAGGTCGCGTGGCAATGGAACGCCGGGCAGTTCGGGGAGGACGAGTACTACCGAACCACGCCGCTCTACGCCAACGGACGGCTCTTCACCGTCGCCACCACGCGCCGCGGCGCCATGGCCATCAATCCGGCCACGGGAGAAACGCTCTGGAAGTGGATGATGGATGAAGGGATTCGCTGGCAGAAGGCTCCTCGGCAGTTCGCGGGACGCGGATTGACGTACTGGACCGACGGACGCGAGGAGCGGGTGATCGTGGTGACGCCGGGATATCACCTGGCTTCGCTCGATGCCAAGACCGGCACCCCGGACCCCAAGTTCGGGAAGAACGGCATCGTGGATTTGATGGATGGTCTGGGCCTGCCGCTGGTGCCCCTGGCCGTGGATGACTCCGGCCCGCTCATCATCAGCGATGCCGCGCCGTACCGCCAGGCGCGGCCCGGCGAGACCTGGGACCCGGTCACCCAGACCGGCGCCGACGGCACCATGGGCATCGATCCGGCCTACGGCCAGATCGCCAACAGCTCGCCCGCGATCATGGTGAACGACGTGATCGTGGTGGGTAATTCTTCCATTCACGGCTATTACCCGATTCGCGTCCGCAACCTTCCCGTGGTGTACATCCCGGTCGGCATGCCGCTCCTGGACGAATACGGCGGCCACCGCCCCGGGGACAATCTCTTCGGCAACAGCCTGGTGGCGATCGACGCCACGACCGGGCAACGCAAGTGGCACTTCCAGATGGTGCACCACGACATCTGGGACTACGACACGCCCATGGCGCCCAACCTGCTCGATGTCAACATCGACGGACGGCCCAGGAAGATCATCGCGCAGACCACCAAGCAAGGCTGGATGTACGTGTTCGACCGAGTCACCGGCGAGCCGATCTGGCCCATCGTCGAGACACCGGTCT
Organism: Gemmatimonadota bacterium; assembly: GCA_016180765.1. Taxonomy (GTDB): domain Bacteria; phylum Gemmatimonadota; class Gemmatimonadetes; order Gemmatimonadales; family GWC2-71-9; genus JACPAP01. Next base: position 1,477 of record JACPAP010000225.1, on the reverse strand, counting down.
TGCAGAGCGAGGTGCCGGGCGAGCAGACCTCCGCGACGCAGCCCATTCCCACCAAGCCGGCGCCCTACGCGCACCAGGGGCTCGAGGAGGAGGACGTCATCGACTACACGCCGGCCATCAAGGACTCGGCCTTGAAGATCGCCCGGCAGTGCCGCATGGGACCGTACTACATCCCGGCGTCGCCTACCGACGGCACGGCGCCGAGCGGCTATCGGTGCTCGTGGTACGCGCCGGGCGCCAGCGGCGGCGTCAACATCGACGGTGGCGCGGCGGTGGATCCGGAAACCGGCATGATGTATGTGGGGTCACAGAGCGGGCTGTCCGTCATTCGGGTTCAGAAGGATCCGTGCTCCGAGTTTCGCTACAGCTCACCGCGCGACAACTGCGGGCTCCTGGGCGCGCTGCCGCCCCCGCCCGGCTACACGCCGCCGAGCGGCGGCCGCGGCGGCGGCTTCGAGGGCAGGGCCGGGATCTCCAACATCGGCGGCGTCTCGATTCTCAAGCCCAAGCAGCTCGGCGGTATCACGGCCTACGACCTGAAGACCGGCGAGAAGGCGTGGTGGATTCCCAACGGCACCATGGTCCCGGTCACCAGCAACGCCCCGCTGTTCGCCGGCGTGAACTTGCCCCCGCAACCCGGACGGGGCCAGGCGCAGATCATCGCGACCAAGACGCTGCTGATCTACGGCACCGGACGGAACGGCCAGGACAACCCGCCGCAGCTGTACGCCGTGGACAAGGCGACCGGGAAGCCGGTGGGGGCGGTGAAGCTCCCCTCACGCACCACCGCGATGCCGATGACGTTCATGCACGAGGGCCGCCAGTACATCGTGTTCGCGACCGGTGCGGGCGCCAACACCGCGCTGGTGGCGCTGAGGCTGCCCAAACAGTAAACGCGGTGGACCGAGCCCGAGCGCGGCGGCGTGAAGCACCCTGATCTCCACGCCGTCACCGGCGCGTTCGGCTACTCCGGACGCTACATCGCCCAGCGCCTGCTCGACGCCGGTCACCAGGTCGTTACGCTGACCAACACGATCCCGGCCGTGGACCCGTTCGCTGGCAGGGTCCGGCGCCGTCCCCTGGCCTTCGACCGCCCCGTCGCCCTCGCGGAAAGCCTCCGGGGCGTGCGGGTCCTTTACAACACCTATTGGGTCCGATTCAATCATCGCCGGTTCACCTACGCCCAGGCCGTGCGCAACACGCTGCTCCTGTTTGAGGCCGCCCGACGGGCGGGCGTGGAGCGGATCGTGCACGTCAGCATCACCAACCCCTCCCGGACCTCCCCACTGGAGTACTTTCGCGGCAAGGCGGAGCTGGAAACGGCGCTCCAGGAGTCCGGCCTCAGCTACGCCATCCTCCGGCCCACCGTCCTCTTCGGCAGCGAGGACATCCTGATCAACAACATCGCGTGGATGCTGCGCCGGTTCCCCGTCTTCGGGATCTTCGGAGACGGCCAGTACCGGATGCAACCGATCTA